>DASRAA010000067.1:0-12207 GCA_035638375.1 Binatia bacterium
CATTCCCGAGTCCACGGCACGCATCTGGGAGCAACTCGGCCTGGGCGATATCGTCAAGCTCGATCTCAGAAATCTCGCCTGGGGACAGCTTCCCTTGCACACCAAACTCGGCAAAGTGGAAGCCGTATTCCCACGCGCCGACAAGAGCACCGTCGAAAGGATGCAGCAAATGGAACAGGAGCGTTCCACGGCAAGCACAACTGCGATAGAGGCTGAGTCGACTCCGCCCAGCCCAACACAAGATACTGCACAAAAAGCCGCGGTTTCGGCTGCCGCCACCTCGCCCGGTGTAGGTGCCAGCACTATTACCATTGACGACTTTGCTAAGGTCGACTTGCGGGTCGGGCAGATTAAGGTCGCAGAGAAGGTGAAAGGGGCCGACAAGCTGTTGCGGCTCGAAGTCGATCTCGGTACAGAGACGCGCCAGATCGTTGCCGGCATCGCCAGCTCTTACGCGCCGGAAAAACTCATCGGCCGCAAGGTTGTTATCGTCGCTAATCTCGCGCCACGCAAGCTGCGCGGTTTAGAGTCGCAGGGAATGATTGTCGCTGCATCGATCGGCGACGCCGGCGTGCCGGTCCTGGCAGGATTTCTGGAGGACGTGCCCCTAGGCGCAAGATTGAAGTGAACCGTCAGCTATCAGTCGGCATTCAGTAAAAACAACCTAACTGACGGCAGATAACTGATAGCTGACAGCTTCCCCATGTACACCGATTCCCATTGCCATCCCGATAACAAGAGGTTCGATAGTGATCGTCCCGACGTCTTTGCCCGCGCTCAAGCGGCCGACGTAACCACGATGCTGGCAATCGGCAATGGTGACGGGCCCGGCACCGGCACCTTCGACTGTGCCATCAAACTAGCAGCACAGTACGAGGGTGTATACGCAACGGTCGGCATACATCCCCATGAGGCTGCGCTGGCGAAACCCACAGATTTCGACGAGCTCTCGCGACTTTCCAAGCACCCGAAGGTCATCGCCTGGGGCGAGATCGGCCTCGACTACTATTACGACCACTCCCCGCGCGACGTGCAGCAGCGTGTGTTCATCCAGCAAATGGAACTTGCCGGCGCCGCAAAACTGCCGATCGTTATTCACTGCCGTCCCTCTGACAACAGCATTGATGGCTGGGACGACACCTTGCGTCTCATTCGCGAGCATTGGTCCTCGACGGCGCTTGGTGGTGTAATGCACTGTTTCACCGGAAACGTAGAGCAAGCCAAAACCTCACTCGATCTCGGCTTTATCGTGTCGTTTGCAGGTAACATTACCTATCGCAAGGCTCAGAACATTCGCGATGCGGCAGCCATCCTACCCCTGGACCACATATTCATCGAAACCGATTCGCCCTACCTTGCGCCAATTCCGCATCGTGGCAAGCGCAATGAACCGGCGTTCGTGACCGAAGTGGCGCGCCAAATCGGCGAGCTGCGCGGAATCTCCGCAGAGCAAATTGGCAAACACACCTCACAGAACTTCCGCCGTTTCTTCCGCATCACTGATTGAACGCATGATACAGTTCATCCCTGACGTTTCGGCAATCTCGCAAGCCTTGTTACACTAACTGTTTATGGCTGAGAACTCGTTCGACATAGTCAGCAAGGTCGACTTGCAAGAGGTCTCCAATGCTGTACAGCAAGCACTCAAGGAGATCCACACGCGCTATGACCTGAAGGACTCCAAGTCTGACATCCAGCTTGACGCTGGGGAAGGGTTGACCCTCAGTTCCGCCGACGATTACAAGCTCAAGGCAGTGAACGATGTACTCCAAAGCAAGCTGATTAAGCGCGGCGTCTCGCTTAAGGCGCTCAGCTATGGAACCATCGAGCCCGCTGCTGGTGCAACCGTTCGCCAGAAGGTGAGCTTGCAGCAAGGCATCCCGGTAGAAAAGGCACGCGAAATCGTAAAACTGGTAAAGAATTCGAAGCTTAAAGTACAAGCGTCAATTCAGGGCGATTTCGTCCGCATCAGCGGCAAAGACCGCGATACGCTGCAGCGGGTGATCGCCATGCTCAAGCAATCCGATTTCGGCATTGACATGCAATTTACCAACTACCGCTCTAATTAACGGACACTCTTTGAACCCGACCGTCACCAGCACCGCGAAGGAAGTGTTCGATCTCCTGCACGATGACCTCGCCGCCATTGAGCGGGAGTTCGGCCGCGATACCGTGTCCAGCGTTCGGGCGATTACCGAGATTGGCGAATACCTTCGTGCGGGCGGCGGAAAACGACTGCGTCCCGCTCTGCTGCTACTCTCCTGCAAGCTGATGAGTTACTCCGGCCAGGGCGCCATCAAGCTGGGGGCTGTGGTTGAGATCATTCACACCGCTACACTGGTTCACGACGACATCATCGACGAGGCCAAGACGCGGCGCGGGCGGCCGGCTGCCAACACGCAGTGGGGCAATTCGAAATGCGTGCTTGCTGGCGACTGGCTCTACATGCAGTCCTTCAAAATCGCCGTTCAGGAGCGCAACTTCGCCATTCTGGATACTCTCATCGACCTCACCCAGGCGATGGTTGAGGGAGAGTTGCTGCAAATCGAGCGACTCGGGAAAGCCATTTCGATCGACGAACATTTTGAGTTGATCTACCGAAAAACTGCCTGCTTATTCTCGGTGTGCATGAAGCTCGGCGGCATTCTCGCTAACGCTTCGGAGGCCAATCTCGCTCGCCTAGCCGACTATGGCCGAAACCTCGGCATGGCTTTCCAGATCGTCGACGACGTCCTCGATCTCACCGCCTCGGAAGAGGTGTTGGGCAAACCTGTGGCCAGTGACCTCCGCGAAGGCAAAGCGACTCTTGCGGTTCTACACGCGTTGGAGCGGTGCACTCCCGCCGAGCGCGGCACCATAGAATCCGTTCTGGGCAATGGCGGCTTCAACGGAACTACTCCTGCCGATATCGTCGCCATTCTCAAGCGATACGGCTCAATTGACGCTGCTTACAATCGCGCCATGGAGTTCACCCAGGCAGCCCGCGAGGCGATCTGTACTTTCCCTGACTCCGAAATCAAGCGGGTGCTGCTCTGGATTCCGGAATTCGTCGTCGAACGCCAGAGCTAGTGTATCTGTAGGCCCAGGCCTGCCGTGATCATCGCAACATTGTTCTAGACTTCCCTCATGCCGCCTCCTAAAGAAGTCGAAATCAAATTCTGTGTTCGTAACCTGAAGCATTTAGAAGAACAACTAGAGCTGCGTGGCTTTCACTGCATTACCCCCTCTACACACGAACTGAACACCCTCTACGATCTTCCCGGCCACACGTTGCGGCGTAAAGGACAACTCTTACGGCTGCGACAATACGGCGGCGCCTGGGTCCTCACCCACAAGGCTCGCGCTGCAATTGGACGCCACAAGTCTCGCATCGAACTCGAAACCCATGTTGCCGACGGACCCCAAACGGATGCTATTCTTCGCGCCCTTGGATACCAGCCTGTCTTGGTTTATGAAAAATTCCGATCCGAATGGACCGATGGCAAGGGTCACATCGTTCTCGATCGCACGCCCATCGGCGACATCGCGGAGATTGAAGGCACTCCCCAGTGGATCGACCGGACTGCTAAGGCTCTGGGCGTGAAGCCAGCTGAGTACATCACCAAGTCCTACGCTGAACTTTTCTTCGATTGGAAACGTAGATACAAACGGAAGGCAGTGAATATGACCTTTCGAGAGTGTGGCGGCAGCGCAAAGGCCGCTCTCAACGCTCGGAAAAGTTCCGCGGAAGCCGCAACCGGCTCCGGCGTTAGACCTCGCCGGGCCTGAACCGGAGCCGGAGGCTGGAGGACACTGCCCAATTCGCCTATCAACCCAGAACTTCTACGAAGAATACGCTCCCGTAATCTTCTTGATGAATCCGTGCAAGCGGTGAAACCAGTGCTCAGCGGTGAGAAACATATACGGGCATTCGCCCGGCACTACCGCGATGCCCTGTTCCCGGCAGAACTTCACAGCTTGCGAGCTGACCGCCCCCTGCCCTCCTGCGCGATACATCCAGACCCGGGGAATATGGAGCCGAGCACACTCCTGAACAACTTGGTCCGTAACCGCCGGTGAGGTCATCACCAGCACGCCATCCACAGCCGGAGCGATATCTTCCAGTCGGGCGTAGCCGGCCGCATCGTCTGCTGACGTTAAGGTTGGATTCACAGCAAGCGCGTCGTATCCATGCTGGCGCATGCTGCACAGCAGCCCTCGCGAAAAATCTTTTGGATCGCGCGACACCCCAACGACGGCGATACGCTTCTGAGCCAAAAAGTCCTGGATAACTGCCATCGAACTCATGGGCTCACCTCCCCTGCAATATTGCGTGAGAAGGGTCCAACAAGTCAGTGTCACGCATCACGTATCGAAGTGAACTCGCAAGGGATCGGTCACTTCTTGATCCGCTCCAACACCGCTCCAGCGATCAACGGCAACCCAACTGTAGCGTCCAGCAGTACTTCCGCAAATCGTCCGCCTTCCTCGATTGGCACAAACTTGCCCCAGGAAACCGCCTCGCTGTAGGTGCAGCCGGAAAGCCCTCCCCAGTTCACGGGTTCAGGGCAGATTCTGACGCCATAGTGAAAGCGCTTCAGAATCAACTCTTCTCCGCCTCGACGATGTCTGAGATCAATGTACGGGCCGAACTGCTGCGCCCAATTCCGCGGCACGCCGCCGCCGATGGTGAAGATGCCGAGTCGTTTTTGTTTCAGCAGAGTTTCCGCATAGTGTTCCAGATCGTCGAACGGATCGTAGCGAAGCGGCTGCTGGCTATTCCGTCGGCGTACACGGTTGTACACCGCGAAATCCAGACCAATCTCCGAATCACTGAACGCCGGCACAAAAACTGGAACACCCTTTTCGTAGGCTGACTTGAGAATGCCGCGCTCTTTTACGTTTTCACTCAGATACTTTCCGATCAGATGATTCAGCTTGTAGGAGCACATCGTTTCCACCGGGTCCCACGCCTTCAGGATGCGGGCAACGATTGTCTCGACAAAGTCCAGATTGCTTTCTGGTTCCAGCGTGTCGTACACGCGGTTGTAGCCCGCTTCGTACAGTTCGGTGTCGTCCATCCCTTCGTCATACTTGAAGTGCGACCGCCCGGCAGCCTCCACCAGGCCATGCGCCATCAATGCGCCGGTGGAAATAACCGCCTTCACTACCCCAACATCGATCAACTCGGTGATGATCAGGCCCTGTTTGGCTGCCGTCATTGCGCCGGCAAGCGTCATCACGATAAAGCAGTCTTTATCGCGGGCCATGGCCTCGAGCACATCCGCCCCCTGCCCAACCTGACGCCCAGTGAATGATGTATTCCCCATGGCGCGCACCATGTCGTCCACTGACTTAATGGTGTTAAGATCTAGCGGCTCAAGCGGCACCAGCCTGTCACTGAATCCATCATGCAGTACACGTTCTTTGGCTTGTTCGTGGAGATTCTGATCGGTCACAGTCACCTCATAAGAGCGTTGGGATGATTGACGGCACCAGATTACAGGTTGAACGCTGCGCTGACGCCGAACTGTCGAAGCTACAATCTCGTCCCCGTCAGCGTCAACGCTTCTCAAGTGTGAGGGACTTTCGCATTCATCTTCGCGTAACAATGCGCCCCCGCGCGCTTTCGCGAATGCTATTCTTACTTTTCACTTGACCAGCAACGGAGATTATTTTGGAGCGCAATTTTACCGTTGGTATTGTCCAGATGTCGTGTACGCCCGACCCCGAGCAGAACATTCTCCGGGCAATTGAACAGGTGCGCGATGCGGCCCGACAGCAGGCGGAACTCATCTGCCTTCCCGAGCTCTTTCAGACGCAATACTTCTGCCAGCGCGAAGACACCGCGCTGTTCGAACTTGCCGAACCCATTCCCGGCCCAGCCACTGAGCGCCTCGGCAAGCTGACTCGGGAGCTGAAAGTTACATTGGTCGCTTCCCTTTTTGAGCGTCGCGCGCCCGGCGTTTATCACAATACTGCCGCCATCCTCGGCCCCGACGGCGAGCTCAAGGGCATCTACCGCAAGATGCACATTCCTGACGACCCGCTCTATTACGAGAAGTTTTACTTTACTCCCGGCGATCTCGGCTTCAAGGCCTTCGAAGGCAGCTTTGGCAAGTTCGGCACGCTGGTCTGCTGGGACCAGTGGTATCCCGAAGGCGCCCGACTGACCGCCGCACAGGGTGCAAACGTTCTCTTCTATCCGACAGCCATCGGCTGGCACCCCGATGAGAAGGCCCAATACGGCGAATCCCAGTACGATGCCTGGCGCACGATTCAGCGCGGGCATGCCATCGCTAACGGGGTCTACGTTGCAGCCGTGAACCGCGTCGGATTTGAGACCGGCAATATCCGCGGCAACGAGGCTCCTGGCAAAGGACTGGAATTTTGGGGAGGATCGTTCATCGCTGATCCCTTCGGCCAGGTCGTCGCTCAAGCGCCGCACGACCGTGAGGCCGTTTTGCTCGCCGAAATCGACGTTCGGCGCATTGAAGATGTGCGACGCAATTGGCCGTTCTGGCGCGATCGCCGCATCGACGCCTACGCTCCCATCACCCAGCGGTTCCTGGTATAAGCCTTGGCGCAAACACCCAAAGAGGCGCCGCTAACTCCTGCTTCGCTCGGCTACCGCATGCCGGGCGAATGGGAGCCCCACACCGCCACCTGGATTGCATGGCCACATAACCGCACCGACTGGCCTGGCAAGTTCGCGCCCATCCCTTGGGTGTACGCGGAGATCATCCGTAATCTCGCACGGGTTGAACTGGTTAACATCCTGGTCAATAGCGCCAAGGCAGAATCGGTTGCTCGCGAAACTCTTGTCACAGCCGAGGTGCTCCCCAAATCCGCGCTCGAACCTGACTCACCTGCCCGCAACGTGAAGTTCTGGCACATGCCAACCAACCGTGGCTGGCTTCGCGACACCGGGCCATCGTTCGTTAAGCGAAATGCCCGCGGCGGCAAGGCCGCCCTCGGCGCTGTTTCTTGGCGCTTCAATGCTTGGGCCAAGTACCCAGATTGGAAGCGTGACGCACCCGTCTCCTCCGAGATTGCCCGTATTGCCGAAGCCGAAATTTGGCAGCCCGAAATCAAACTCAACGGCAAGTTGAGTCGGGTAGTGCTAGAAGGCGGCAGCATCGACGTTAACGGCCACGGCACGTTGCTCACTACCGAAGAGTGTCTGCTGAGCGACGTGCAGGCGCGCAACCCTGGAGCTACTCGCGCCCAACTCGAGCAGCTCTTCGCCGATTATCTCGGAGCCCGCAAAGTGATATGGCTCAACCGCGGCATCGTTGGCGACGACACTCACGGACACGTCGACGACATCTCCCGCTTCATTGCGCCTAACGTCGTTATCACCGCTTACGAGCCCGATCGAACTGACCCGAACCACGAACCGCTGCGCGAAAACTTCCTCAAACTGACGAAAAGTACAGACCAGTCCAGTAAGCCGCTCAAAGTGATCAAACTGCCTATGCCGGCTCCCGTTTACTTCGCTGGCCAGCCCCTACCTGCCAGCTACGCGAATTTCTATATCGCGAATCGGCTGGTGCTGGTTCCTGTGTTCAACGACGCCAACGACCGCGTCGCCATGAACATACTCGCGGACGCTCTTGCCGGCCACAAGGTTGTTGGGATCTATTGCGGAGACTTCATTCTGGGCTTGGGCGCCTTACACTGCATAACCCAGCAGCAACCGGCCCTGTGATTCAAATCTCAGGTTTGTCATCCTGAGCCAACCGAGTCCTCGTGTTGGACGAGCGGAGTCAAAAGCACCCTTTCAAGCGAACAAACTCACAATTTCTCCGGTCAATTCAATAGCGTGGTCGTCTCGGCACAAATGTAACCATCGCCCAATACGCGAACGCCGCGAGCCCGGCGTACAGCGAGCCATTGCCGAGCACGATCGTCCCACCAAGAATCACATTCGACAAGGCACTGTCGTCGACTGCCCCGATAATTGGCACGAGCATAAATGGCGGACAGATCACCACCGCCGCACGCATTCCGGCACCCGATATGACCAGGGAGGGCCGGGTCTTCCATAACAGGAGAAGCAAAGCTGCCACTGCCATTCCCGCAACGACGGCGACGGAGATGACCATCACCAGAGCATCATGACGACTCTTTGACGGCACAGACAACTCTTTCCTCGACGAGCTTGCTTTCTTCTTAGCTTACTGCAATTGAAGTTTTGGGCGCTTGCTGCCGATCTTATCGTTTGGGCCGCGACATCGCACCACCGTGCCTCAGAACCAACTCTCGAAGGAGCAAGCGATGATGCTTCGCACTTTGGTCCTGCTCACCGCGCTTGTCTTCTCCCGCATGTTTCTGGTTCAGAAAAAGCGGCCCTGGTCCACTGCGCGATAATCTCCTTGGTTCCTGCATGTTATGCTGCCTCCAGAATCCCATCAGGAGATCGTTATGAGCACCTCTTCTACCGCAGTACCACACGGTTCCGCTGTAGGCATATCTCACAACATGGTTACTACAGCCTTCACTCTCGACGGTTACACCATAGTTCGTAACCTCGGATTGGTTCGCGGCATTATCGTTCGCTCCCGCTCCATCGTGGGAACGCTGGGCGCAACGCTTCAGACCATTGTCGGCGGCAATATTACGCTGCTCACCAACCTTTGTGAGCAGACGCGCGAGCACGCCTTCGATCTCATGCTGCAGCATGCCGCTGAACTGGGCGCTAATGCGGTGATCGGAATGCGCTACGATGCCACCGAGTTGATGCAGGGAGTGACTGAGGTACTGGCTTACGGGACCGCAGTCTACGTTCAGAAAGCCTGAGGAAAATCAGCCGCGATGGTGAGCCGGGCAGGAATCGACCCTGCGACCCACGCATTAAAAGACTAACGGCATAAAGAAAACAAACAACTTACCACGGCATGGGTGGCCGCAGTAAAAAGCGCTAAAGAGCGCTAAGAACACATTACTGCTGGAAAACTGCTGGACAGACATACATAGGTAAACCCCCATAGGTAAACCCCCGCCGCAAGGTCGCAATGCTACAGCCTGCTGATTCAATAGCCGTTAACTGACTGCGTGACTCGGGATTCGCCTCAAGTACAGCTTGAGCACATCGGTAGCCCCAAGAAAGCGGTGCAAGGGCACAAAGAAAAACGGCGCGGCTTGTACGGCTTGGGCTACGGAAGGCGGCCTCTGCTATTTCCATGCGAACCCCGATAAAGCTGTCGAGTTGGGGCGCAGCGGAGGTCTGCGGCGTCACCACACCTTCGAGCAGCCAAAGGAACCCGCGGCCCCACCTGAGTCTGCTGCCGATGTGAGACGACTGTTGGCCGAGACGATGGTCGAGGTAAAAGCTGGAAGAATGGACCCGAAAGTCGCAAATACCGTCGCCTACGTTGGAACTGTTTTGTTGAGAGCGTATGAGGCAGATGCGCCCTCCACTACGGATACCCCAGCCCAGCCATACGTGCCCCTCATCTACCGAAAACTGGTGCCCCAGGGCCTGAGGCGTAACGAAGACGAAACCAATGCGATAAACCTCGAAGTAAGCAAGCCAGTTGGACTGCCGGCCGCCGACGCGCCCTGTGCCCTTCCAGCCCATACTCCATCAGTGGCTCCCGTACCCAGGGAGATTGCAGAGCCTGACATACAGATCGAAGTGGAGATTCTGGAGTACTAGGCCAGGGAGGATCGGTCGGTCGGCTTGAAACTGCTTTTCCCGGAGCCTCGGAACAATTAAAGAAAAGGAAAAAGCCCCCAGGGACACCAGAAGGTCTAGCTCTGGACGTTGATAGGCGATACGCTTTCGGAAACGGAGGCATTTATGGCCGAAGTATCCGAAAGAAGCTATGGCTGGGGAAAGACGCAAGGCTGGCTGTCGGTATTTCTCGGCGTTGCCCAGTTTTTGCTGGTTCCAGTCTATCTATCGCCATTTATCGGCGGTCTGCTGCTGTGGTTGGGTGTTGGGCTTTTGCGCAAGCGTCGGTACGGGTTTGTGTTGGTTTACGTCGTTGCGGGCGTGACCGTGCTGGGAGGTTTTTGGGAGCTGGTGGTGCTACGAAGGTCAGAGGCACTGCCGCGGGTCATACTGACGGTGTGTTTTTGGGTGATACCTGCTGTGTTGTACTACCCACAGCGGCGGGGAGAATTTAAGTCCGAAGACAAAGAGGAAGAGGTGAGCCTAACGGAACCAATCAATACAGACTCAGACAAACCTAACCGACATGGTCGAGCACAGACAGAAACCCGTAGCTTTTTGCACTCAGTGCGGCGCCGGTTCCTACAGCGCAACCGTAACCAACGGTAAGTGTGGTCGCATGGTGGGTGTCGAAAGATGCAAAGGCGTCAAAAGCAGCTTTTGTCTACGCCGGTGCGATTGGTTTTCCAGGCACCCAAGGACTCGGGTTGTGTACTTCTGTATAGTCATCTGGCTGATAGAACCTCTTGGTCTCCTCTTCTGCAGCCTTAACGGAGATTCGGCGGCTTTCTGGATTACTACCGCTGATAAAGAGTCGGGGTATAATCCTCGCTACTTCTCATGGGCCTCGCCGCCGGTACGATCTTAGGGCAGTATGAAATCCGCTCACCGCTGGGCGCTGGCGGAATGGGCGAGGTCTACCGCGCGCACGATAAGCGGCTCGACCGCGATGTCGCCATCAAGGTATTGCCCGAATACCTGACCTGCGACGCTGACCGCCTGCGTCGCTTTGAGCAGGAGGCCCGCGCCACGGCGGCGTTAAACCATCCCAACATTCTCGCCATTTTTGAAATGGACACGCATGGCAACGTGTCGTATTTGGTGGAGGAGTTGCTGGAGGGCGAGACGCTGCGCGAGCGGCTGCGGCGCGGGCCGATCCCGCTGCGCAAGGCCATCGAGTACGCGGTACAGATCGCGCACGGACTGGCCGCCGCGCATGACCGAGGTATCGTTCACCGTGACCTGAAGCCGGAAAACCTCTTTCTCACCAAAGATGGGCGGATGAAGATCCTCGATTTTGGTCTGGCCAGGCTGAGTCCAACAAAAGATGCCTCGGGCCTTGAGGCCACTCAACCACTCGGTACCGAGCCGGGGATGGTGATGGGCACTGCCGGTTATATGTCTCCCGAGCAGGTGCGTGGAAAACCCGCGGATCACCGCTCCGACATCTTCGCCTTGGGCACGATCCTTTACGAGATGGTGACTGGCAAGCAGACCTTCCGCAAGCCGACATCAGCCGAAACCATGACGGCCATCCTCAATGAAGATCCGCCTTCAATTTCGCAAATGACGCCCACGGCGCCGCCGGGTCTCCAGCGCGTCGTACATCGCTGCCTCGAGAAGAGTCCCGAGCAGCGTTTTCAGTCTTCCTCCGATCTGGCATTTGCGCTCGAGGCATTGTCGGATTCGGGAATCACGTCCTCTTCCACCGGGACTCACACTGCGCAAGAGGGTGGCTCGAATCGCTCGCGAACCATGATCCCGGCCGGAGTCGTCCTGCTGGCGGTGCTTGCTTCCGCGACCGTTGTTTACTTCTTCATGCAACCGCCGGCTGCGCCCAAAGTTTCCAAAATCGTGCAACTCACGCACGACGGCCAGCCCAAAGGCTTGATCGGGACAGAGGCTCTCGGCTGTACATAGGTTTGTTTGGCTCCGATTACGTGGGCATGGCCGAGATGTCCACCGCAGGTGGTGAACTACAGAGGCTGCCGATGTTGCCTAGCAACAACATGGGGCCGATTGGACTCTCCGACGATGGCTCGCAATTCCTAGTGGTCGATGGGCATGGTGTTCCCCCTACCGGGCCGCTGTGGAGCGTTCCCGTGCTCGGCGGATCGCCTCGCCGGCTCTCGGAAGCGGAAGGCTTCAGCGGCTCCTGGTCGCAGAACGGCCGTCAACTCGTTTATGCGAACCGCAATAATTTGTTCCTGGCAAACGCCGATGGCAGTAACTCTCATAAGTTGGCTTCTTTTGCCGAGACTGCCCTCGTCGCAGATCCTGTATTCAGCCCCGACGGGAAAGCGGTAAGGTTCTCTGTCATCGAGCGCCTCGATCTCGTTTCGCGGTTTTGGGAACTCTCCACCGACGGGCACTAACCTTCATAAGGTGCATCCTGCTCGCATCCTCGACCTTGCTACCCATCAGCTCACAACGTTGCCGGGTTCGCAGAGTTTCTACTCGCCGCGCTGGTCGCCAGATGGACGCTATGTACCTGCAATCAACAGAAACTCGACAAAGCTCATGTTGTTCGACTTCCAGACCCAGAAGTG
>DASRAA010000068.1:0-55790 GCA_035638375.1 Binatia bacterium
CGCTAAGGTTTCAATATCTGGAGCTGGCGAAGGGATTTGAACCCCCGACCCTCTGATTACAAATCAGATGCTCTACCAGCTGAGCTACGCCAGCGCGCTGCCCGCATATGGGCCTCTGCCCCGTGCGAACATACCACTCCCAACTCACCGGGACAATTATTGAGAGTAACACAAGGAAACAAACCCCTGCAACCTGCGTTCCAATCAGCCTAAGGCATTCAATTGATTCAGTTTTCTAAGCAACGGCGACCTGCAACTCGCCACTCCCGCGGGCCTTGGGCTGGGGATTCTGCAGAGTGCGCCCACTCTTGGCGGACGCTCATGAAGCGGTCCCATCTATCATACTCAGAATGCTGCCATCTTGGCGAATCGCGGGGTTGGCAGCCTTCGGTTGGAGCGGCGCTTCAACCGTGCATTCAAGCAAGTTGTCATCACCGACCGTCTTCGGCCTCCTGAGGTAATTAAGACACGTCCTTCCCCTCGCGAATCCAGAGCTGACAGTCTGACGGATGACAGCTAGTTGCTAGCGGCTAATTGGTTCCTCACGGCACCATGGCCAAAAACAAGAAGGTCGCGAACAGCATCGAGTGCACCACGCCTTGCAGCACTGTAGTTCGGCCAGTCCCCAACGTCGACTGACTGAGCATGAGTGTCACAATCAACAAAGCCACTTCCTTGGAGGGCAACCCTAGGGTCAATGGCACGTGTATTACAAGCGACACGACGGCCACCGCCGGAATCGTGAGCCCAATACTAGCCAACGCAGAACCGAGTGCCAGGTTCATGCTCGTTTGCAATCGGTTCGCCCTCGAGGCTCGAAACGCTGCCAGCCCCTCCGGCAGCAGCACTAGCGTGGCAATCACAATTCCTATAACACTCTTCGGTGCCCCCGCAACTTCAATGATCATTTCCACCGTCGGAGTAAGCACTTTCGCCATCGCGACAATCGCCACCAGCGAAACAATGAGCAGTCCGGCGCTAATGCACGCCACTTTATTGGAAGGCGGTTCGGCATGCTCATCCACCCCGGCCCCAACGGGAAGAAAATAGTCCCGGTGGCGAATCGTCTGGACGAATAAGAACGAGCCATACAAGATCACCGAGACGGTGGCTGCAAAAATCAGTTGCGACGAACTGAATGTCGGTCCTTCGGTAGTGACTGTCACGTTCGGGAAAACCATCGTGAGAGTGGTCAAGGCAATCAGCACGGAGAGTGCCGCATTCGCGCCCTGCAGCTGGAACCCTTGTTCGCGGTGGCGAATTCCCCCTCCCAGCAGACACAACCCGACAATCCCGTTGCAGACGATCATGACGGCCGAGAAAATCGTGTCTCGCGCTAACCCCGAGGTGTCGCCTCCACCACTGATCATCACCGAAACAATCAAGGCGACTTCAATAATCGTCACCGCGAGCGCCAGCACTAGTGAGCCGAACGGCTCTCCCACCCTGTGGGCCACCACCTCGGCGTGATAGACGGCCGCGAAAACGGTCGCAATCAGCAACCCCGCTTCCAGGATCGAGATCAGTCCGTTCTTCGGCAAAACAAATTGCGCACCCAGGAGCGTCCATGCCAGAACCGGCCAAAGCCAGGCCCACCACGGCGTACGCGTCACGGTTCCGACCGCCATCCGAAGAGCTCCTCTACCGGGCTAGCGCCAACCTTATCATGTCGGTTACTCGCTTCCGCAAAACCCGCAGTTGTCTAAAGACTGGCCACTGACAACCCTTCGTCTGATTTGCCTTTCTCCCTACTCTCTGTGCATCCCGGTGAATTGCCTTGCTTCTTCCGACAGCCGAGAACTGACAACTGACAACTGAACGCCGTATGATCATTGGATATCAATGCGACATCGCCGGCGTATTCTCTGGATCGCCCTTGCCGTCCTTCTCGTAATCGGCGCTATCGCTGCCGCCGTCCTCCTGCGCAAACGCGCCGCTCCTGATGCAGTCCGCCTGCTGCCCAACGCCGACGCCGTGCTCTACGTGAACCTCGAGCCAGTTCGCCTGCTTACCGATCTCGGCAAGAAGCCTCCCAAGAATCGTGAGGCGGAATATGAAGACTTCGTGCGCCAGACCGGCTTCGAGCCCGAGCGCGATCTCAATCGAGCCGCTCTCGCGATCCACTACGGCGACACTCCTGGCAACCGCTCAAGCGAGACCCGCTACAGTGAGATCATGCAGGGTCGCTTCGACCACCAGCGTGTCAGCGATTACCTGAAGCGCATTTCCCGGCAGGTCGAACGCTACAAAGATTTCGACATTTATGTAATTCCACTAGAAGGCAGGACCTTGCGCGTCGCTCTGCTGGGTTTTGATACCGCCGCAGCCTCCAACACCGAGGGCAGCGATGCCATCCACGGTATGGTGGATCG
The DNA here is from genome assembly GCA_035638375.1 of Binatia bacterium. Taxonomy (GTDB): domain Bacteria; phylum Acidobacteriota; class Terriglobia; order Terriglobales; family Acidobacteriaceae; genus DASRAA01. The sequence goes on from DASRAA010000068.1 coordinate 2,373, forward strand.
GTACAAGCAGGCTGCTCTGCCGTTCAGCGGGCCAGCCGTTGTTGGCGATTACTACAAACGCGTTCCGCTCGGCAGCGTCATCTGGACTATCGCGCGCATCCCTGCCAACAGCGCGCCTCAAGACCGCAGCGAGCTCCTGCTGCCGGGCTCTTGGAGCAGCCTCTTACCGCGCAACAGCGTGGTCGTCGCTTCCGCACGCCCGCTGACTGATGTGCACCTTCGCGCACAGGTCATTACTCCTACTAACAACGATGCTCGCATATTCACTGAGCGCGTTGCCGCATTCCTGACGCTTTTCAAGACCATCGACATCTCCCTCGACGGCGGCGGCCCCGATCCCGACGTGAAGAAGGCCTTCGATAGTTTCGAAGTTCGCCAAGACCAGAACGAGGCGGTGCTTACCGCTAGCGTGCCGTTCGCCTTCTTCAAGAAGATCATCAGCGAGCCGCCGGTCGAATTCGGCGGCGAAACTACAAAGCCGCCCGAAGCAAACGTTCCCGTGGCACCGGCCAAATCGAATTCGAACCAGTAGCCCAGTCAGGGTGAGATTGGGCGGTCCCGAAATATAAGGGCAGAGCCTAACCAGCACATCCTCGGCGAGCACTCTCCTCAAGAGCAAAGCCTCCGCCACGGCGGAGGCTTGGGTGAATCGCTGAAAATGCGCTACTTCTTAGCTTCGGCTTTGGCGGGCTCGGCTTTGGCGGCCTCGGCTTTGGCGTACTTGCGGCGGAAGCGCTCGACGCGGCCCGCAGTGTCAACGAGCTTCTGCTTGCCGGTGAAGAAGGGATGACAGTTGGAGCAGATTTCCACGTTGATGTCGCCCTTGTGGGTCGAACGGGTCATAAATGTGTTGCCGCACGCGCAATGGACGCGCACTTCGTTGTAAGCCGGATGGATGGCTGCCTTCATGGGACTCCTAACTCGCTGGTTGCAAACCTTGATTTTAGCGGAATGGCGCGAAATGCGCCAACCAGAGGCAGGTTTGATTCGCTAAGCAACGGATTGGATGCAATCTCTCCAGGAAGCCACGGATGGACACGGATGAATGGCGGTGACGTTTAGAGCCCGTGCGAGTCTAGCCAGAGCGGGGTTGTCATGAAAAAAAGTCTGCTTCAAGTTGTGACCCTTTTCCTGCTAACGGCTTTCGCCTGCGCCCAACAGCTTCAGCCTGGCCGCGAGCACATTTCCGGAGCCGAATCCCTGATGGGAATGGTGCAAACCTCAGCCGGTTATCCGGTTCGAGTGTTTGTTACCAAGCCGCAGAACGCCACTGGCAGGTTGCCGGCAATCTTTGTGGCGGCGTGGCTGAGTTGCGATTCGACGGAGGCTCCAAAGGGTCCGACGGATGGCTTCACGCAACTGCTGTTCGATGTCGCTGGGCGATCGGGGTTCGCAACATATCGGGTGGACAAACCCGGCGTTGGCGAGAGCGGCGGTCCCAAGTGCGGGGACGGCGACTTCAATACGGAGTTGGCGGCCTATCAGGCGGCATTTGCCGCGATGAAGCAGTTGCCGTTCGTGGACACCTCGCATATTTACGTGATGGGATTCAGCAACGGTGGAGGGTTTGCGCCACTGGTCGTCGGAGACGCGAATGTGCGCGGTTATCTAATCTTCAGCGGATGGTACAAGACGTGGCTCGAGCACATGCTGGAGCACGAACGCCGCCGCATGAAGTTGAGCGGACTGTCCGAGATCGAGATCAACGTCCACATGAAACAATACGCCACGTTTTACGACCTCTACCTCAATGGAAAGAAGACACCGGGCGCCGTGATCGCCGAACATCCGGAGTTCAGGCCGATCTGGTATGACGAACCCGAGCATCAGTATGAGAGACCGTCGAGTTTTTATTGGCAGCTACAGGCACTAAATCTCGCGAAGGCGTGGTCGCAGGTAAATGTCCCCGTGTTGGCAGTTCACGGCGAATACGATTGGGTGATGAGCGCGGGCGATTACAAACTGCTGGTCGAAGCGTTGAATGCGCACCATCCGGGATCTGCAGTATATGTAGATTGGCCGAAAGCCGATCACGGACTCTACACGCATGCCAGCTTGCAGATGGCGTTTGGGAGAGACCCGAATCGAGGCTACGATCCTAAGTTGAGTGAGTATGTGCTGGAATGGTTGCGGCAGCATTAACCAGTTGTCTGCAGCCGGCGGTCAGTTGTCAGTACATTACAGGTCCATCGGCTTCGCCGTCTCATTACGCACGACGGTCCGCTCGGATGCCAATGGTTAGGAGGTGAACCTTGGAGCTGGAATCGATTCGTAAGTTATACGCCTACAATCATTGGGCCAATGACGAAGTCTTAGCGGGTGTTGCAGGACTCAGTTGGGAAGAGCTTACCCGCAACGACGGCACCAGCTTCGGCTCGCTGTGGGGAACGCTAGTACACATTTTTGGCGTCGAGTGGTTGTATCCGCAGCGCTGGCGAGGAACTTTCCCGAGGGCCCTGCCCTCGCAGAACGGCATCGAAGGTCTCGACGGCTTGCACGAATACTGGGAAGGTGTGCGAACGGATCAGCGGGGCTTCATCGACGAACTCACCGAGGAGCGCTTGGTGCAGCGTGTGGAATACATCAACCTCCAGGGAGAGAAGTTCGGCTATCCGCTGGTTGACCAAATGCGTCACCTAGTGAATCACTCAAGCTATCACCGAGGACAAGTGGCGCTACAGCTGCGCTGGTTGGGGAAGCCGCCGCACGCCACCGATTATCTTCTGTACCTGGACGAGCAGCTGGCCTAGCTCAACAGCGACACTCTGGATATGCATCGCGGACGATATGCCTAGTACGCCGAGGCAGCCTCTACCAAGATACCCGCACCGCAGAATGAGCATTATTTCTTATTGACGTGCTTCTTGAGTTCGACGCCAGGAGTGAACTTGGCGACGCGGCGGGCAGCAATCCTGAGCACACCACCAGTCTGCGGGTTGCGGCCATTGCGGGCCCTGCGCTGAAAAACCGAGAACGTACCGAAGCCAACTAGCGTCACACGATCGCCTTTCCTGAGCGCACTGGTGACGGAGTCGACGATTACATCAATGGCCGCGGCGGCGTTGGTCTTAGTGATGCCGGTAGAGGCCGCAATTCTCTCGACCAGATCGGTCTTGTTCATGGTGGCTCCTAAGATTTGGGGGAAAACTATGGCGGGAGTATTTACCTGCCAAAACCGGCGCGTGTCAAGCAAAACCGCACCGACGACACAGCACTAACTCGGTTATTCACAGGTTGCACGCTTGAGAGTTGGGAAGTAGAGTCGAGCTGCAGGGGTAAGCAACGTGGGCACTTTGGTTGAAAATTCGTGTTCGATTTGCGGAGGTACGGGCTGGCGCCAGGTTGCCGGCGGCAAAGCTCGCGAAGTCGTTCGTTGCGAGTGCCGCCGCAAAGGACGAGCTGGACGGCTGCTGATGGCGGCAAAGATTCCTCCGCGATACGAGCATTGCGAACTCAGCACCTTTCGCTACGATCCCGAGGATCCTGAGGACACGAAGTTGATCAAAGCGATCCATTGGGCAAACCGATTTGTTGAAGAGTACCCGGTGGAGAAGACAGGGCTGCTGTTTGTGGGAAGCGTCGGCGTGGGCAAGACGCATCTGGCGGTTGGCATCCTTAAGGCGCTGATTCGCGATAAGGGTGTGCGCTGCTTGTTCTGCGATTATCGTGAGTTGCTGAAATCGATCCAAAACTCCTACAACCCCTCGGTACAGGCAACCGAGATGGAAATTCTGCAGCCGGTCTTCGACACCGAAGTGCTTGTGCTCGACGAGTTGGGCGCAGTGCGCAGTACCGAATGGGTATTCGATACCGTGAACTACATCCTGAATAGCCGCTATAACGAGAACAAGACAACCGTCATCACGACTAATTTTCCCGACAAGCCAGAGCAGGAAAACAACGACGATAGTACATCAATCAGCCAGGCGGCGGCGGCGAAAGCGGCACGGCGCGAAACGTTGGGTGACCGCATCGGCGAGCGCATGCGCTCGCGCCTGCACGAAATGTGCAAGAAGGTTGAGATGGAGGGCAGAGATTATCGGCTGCACTCGAAGAAAGCGCACTTCCAGCCCATCGAGGCACCGGCTAGGATCAGGGTGAAGGGGAAGAAAGAAAGCGGCTAGTGGCCAGCAATTAGCAAGTAACGGCGAACCTGATTAGGGCGTAAGTTGCGCAGTGTTACTGGCAATTCCAGCGGTTCTAGCCGCCAGCCACTAGGCACAAACCACTAGAATCATTCTCGTGGACTTCTCTCCCGACCGCGAAACCGAGCTGTTCGACGTTGCTCCGGCGAGCGCGGCTGTGTTTGTGCTGCGCGGCGGCCCCGGCAGCGAGCCGCACGTTGGCAAATCGTCGAACCTTCGCCGCCGATTGCAACGGCTGCTTGGCTCGCCGGAGGGAAAGAGCCGGAAGCTGAACCTGCGTGATCGCGTCCGCGAGGTAGAGTGGACCGCGACTGGCTCGGACTTCGAATCCGGCCTACAGCTCTACAAAACGTTGCGGCGAGAGTTTCCCCAGACCTACAGCGACCGCTTGCGCCTGCGTTTTGCTCCGTTGGTCAAGCTCATTCTGGACAATCCCTATCCGCGCGCGACGGTGACTACGCGCATCAGCGGGCGCAAGAGTGGCGCGCAGTATTTTGGGCCGTTTCCGACGCGCGTAGCGGCGGAGAAGTTCGCCAACGATTCGCTCGATTTCTTCAAGATGCGGCGCTGCACCGAAGACCTCAATCCCGATCCTGCATTTCCCGGCTGCATCTATTCGGAGATGAAGATGTGCCTGGCGCCGTGCTTCAAAGGCTGCAGCGACGCAGAATATGCGGTCGAGGTGGGTCGTGTGCAGGAGTATTTTGCCAGTGGCGGGCAGTCGCTGGTACGAGAGATCGAAAAGATGCGGGATGAAGCCTCGGCCAACCTTGATTTCGAAAGTGCCGCGGCGCTGCACATCCGCCTTGAGAAAGTAAGAGAGGCAATGGCGCAGCTGCCGCAGATCGTTCGCCGACTCGAAGACCTGAATGGGCTGATGATTCAACCTTCTGCGGAGAAGGACTCGGTGGCTCTGTTCAAGATCGCGGCGGGAAGGATTTGCGATCCGGTGCGGCTGAACGTTGCCTCCAAATCGCAGTCTGCGAGCCTGCAGGTTAAGCCGCAATCAATGGAAGCGCGAATCAATGAGGTGCTTGCCGCCGTAGAATCGCCGAGGTTGCACAGCGCGTTGGAGTGGATGGAGCACTTGGCCCTGCTTAAGCGCTGGTATTATCGGACGCTCAAAGTCGGTGAGCTGTTTCTCACGGACAATACTGGCGAGTTGCCCATGCGGAGAGTGGTGAGAGGTGTTTCGCGTGTCTTCAAGGGCGAAAAACCTGTGGGAGATCTGAGCGAAACGGCGGGCGACTATTGGAGATTTCGCGCCCACGAGGCGGGTATTGGTGGTGAGTGACAGGAGGTTCGCATGACGCCGCAGCTCGGTCCCACTGGCGAACTCCGCGATTTTGTCGATTTGTCGATGGCGCGCCGGCTCGAAGGGGCGGAAACGCTCTTTGACGAGCACATCGCTGCACTGCAGCGGTACTTTCCGGATGCCACCTCGGAGGTCATTGCCGGAGGCACTGCCATCTTTGTCAGTGCATATTATCCGGCAAACCATATTGTCGGAATGGGGCTCTACGGTACGGTTACTGAAGACGATATCGATAGCGTCGAGCACTTCTACCACTCACGCCGCGTTCCCTGCGAGATTGTCGTCTCCCCGCTCGCCGACCGGTCTCTGACCCGGCTCCTGGGTAAGCGCGGCTACTGCGTTAGCGAGTTCAACTCCGTGCTAATTCGGCGGCTGGAGGACTGTAGATCCGTCGAGCCGCCGACGGGCCTAAGAATCGAGCGCGTGACAACCGATACAGAAGCCGCCTGGAACGCAGCAATCCTGCGCGGCTTCGCGGAGTACGGCCCGCTTCCGCCCAATCTTTTCCTCCCGTTCGCTACCATTGCCGGAAGCCTCAATTTTGTAGCTCTCCTAGATGACGTCCCGGCCGGCGGCGGCATGGGGCAAATCATGCAGAATGCGGGAATCGCCGCCCTGTTTGGAACGGCCACCGTTCCCGAATACCGCGGCCGAGGTGTACAGACAGCACTCATCCACCGGCGTCTTTGGGAAGCGGCGCAAGCCGGATGCGAATATGCCGTAGTCAGTACTCTGCCGGGCAGCGGATCACAGCGCAATATGGAGCGCCGAGGATTCCGCGTTGCTTACACGAAGATCGTGATGATTCGTACCTGGCCGGAATTGGAGGAGCAAAAGGTGAACGATGGACATTGAGAAGATTCGTAAGCACTGCCTGAGCTTGCCACACGTAACGGAGAACGTGCAGTGGGGCGCGGACCTCGTGTTCAAGGTGGATGGCAAAATGTTCGCTGTGGCTCCTCTGGAAGTTGCGCCCGTCTGCCTTTCGTTCAAGTGCACTCCGGAGAACTTCGCTGAGCTGTGCGAGAGACCGGGTATCATCCCTGCGCCATACATGGCGCGCGCTCAATGGGTAGCGCTCGAATCGCCGAACGCGATTCCCGATGAGGAACTGCGGATGCTTTTGGGCGAATCATATTGGCTGGTGTGGGAGCGGCTGCCGAAACAACGCCGTAAAGCGCTGAGCGGCGAGAGCTCTGAACCTGTGCACGCCGCTTCCAGTGCAACAAAGTCCCGCAAAACCGCAGCATCCAAGCGGACCACCGAAAAAAAGCGGTCATGAGCTTTCTGCGTCTGCCAGCTCGCTTGGTTTTGGGGCTTCCGCTCCTGACTGGGGCTTGTCTGATCGGGCAAACGGCGCACCCATACACAAAGGCTGGCCCTCCCTCAGTGTCAGAACTAGAGAAAACCTTCTTCGCTGTTCTGCGAAGCGGCGATACCCTGCAATTTCTCTCGTACGTACCCGAGGATGGTGTCAATCTCGGTCGAGACGCCGAGCACGCCACCAAGACAGTCATCGAGGAGCAACTCACGAAACGAACAGAACTCTATTGCAAGCTGTTTGACACGTCCTGTCTTCACACTATTCCCGGCGCCCACGCACCGGCGTGCTCGTATCGCCAGCTGCTGAATAATTCACAGAAGGTGCGTACTGCCTCAACCGAGACCACGCGCAACCAAGTGCGTCAGGCCATTCTGGTGGCCGAGGTGCAAAACGACGAATGCGGTGGGCACATGCTGATTGACTTCATCTTCAACCAGCAGCCGGATGGCTGGAAGCTTTTTTCAATTCCGTGAAGCCGCTCCTCTCCGCCGAAGCTTCACCCAAACTCCATTCACCGGCCGGAGCGTGATACTCGGCATGGGCTCAACCCTCGCGCCCTCTGCCAAAGAAACTTCGAAACGCTGCGCCACCGCGGTCAGGATTATAGCCGCCTCTATCAGGGCGAAGTTATTGCCGATGCAGGCTCGCGGTCCGCCGCCGAAGGGAAGGTAGGCGAATCTTGGCAGTTCCTGTGCAGCTGCTGTTGCCCAGCGTTCCGGCCGAAACTCCTCGGGATTTGGGAAGAAGCGCTCGTCATGATGCGTGACCCAAGGACTGACGATGACATTGGAGCCTGCTGGCAAAGTGTATCCGTGGACATCGACGTCTTCGCAGGCTCTCCGGCTCATCACCCAGGCTGGTGGGTACAACCGCATGGCCTCGCGCACGACCAGGTTGGCGTAGGTGAGTTGCGCCACATCAGCTGCGCTCGGTACGCGCCCGCCGAGAACCCGATCCGCTTCGGCACGGACCCTTGCCTGCTCCTCCGGGTGGGTGGCGAGCAGGAACCATGCCCACGAGAGCGCCAACGCCGTCGTCTCGTGTCCGGCTAGCAGCATCGTCATTACTTCGTCGCGAAGCTGCTTGTCGGTCATCGAGCTGCCGTCGAGGTCCTGCGCACGCAACAGGTCCGAGAGCAGATCATCTCTCACGCCATCCTCGCGACGCTGGCGAATGATTCCGTACACGATCTGATTCAGCTCCTCGGCTCCGCGCAGAAAGCGTCGGCGCTGCGGAGTCGGCACCTTGAAAACCAGCCGCCAAACGCTCAGCCCGGCATTCTGTTTAATGAAATCGTCCATCGCTTTCGCCACCCCAGGCATCTTTGTGCCGAGCTCAACCCCGAACAGCGTTCGCGTTGCGATCGCCAGCGTTGTTTGCATCATTTCGCGGTGCAGATCTACTTGCTCGCCGTCTTGCCACGTGGCCAGCATACGCACTGCTTCGCAGGTCATGACTTGCGCATAGCCAGCGATACGCGTGCGGTGGAATGCAGGCTGGCTGAGGCGTCGCTGGCGCAGCCAGAACTCGCCCTCGCTCGTCAGAAGCCCGTTGCCGAAGAGCTCGGGGTTGGCCCGCGCTCCCAGCCCTTTGGTAAAGCTGCGATGTTTCGTCACCAGGATTGCTTCGACGTCATCTGGGTGGGCGAAGAAGTAGGTGGAGATATGGAGAAACTGCCAGAAAGCAACGTCGCCGTATCGCCTGGCCATCGCGCGCAAATTCACCAGCGGTCCTGCGCCGCTCAACAGTGGTGAGCGCAGGAAATGGCGGCCTCTAGGACCGGGCGGGCGAAGGATCAATCGAGGCATACGCTGTCCCGATGCTACCAAGAACGAGAGGAACTGGTGTTTGGGGCAAATCAGGCAAAATCGTGCTAGCTTAAGGAACCCGCACTTTTCCCCCGGAGGCATACTGGCATGATGCTGGAAACAGAAGTCTTCGAGATCGAACCTGACATCACGGTGGTCTCCTGCGCCGGTCGTTTTACGCTTGGCACCCAGCTTCGCCTGACTGAGTCAATGATCAATACTTTGCTTCAGCAGGGCGTCCGCAAGCTCGTGGTCGACCTAACGCATACCGAAATCGTCGATAGCGCGGGACTCGGGGTCCTGATGCACATTTTCGGCGAGATGGAGCAATTGGGCGGAGAGATGCGGGTAGCTGGGGCCAATCAGCGCGTCGCCAAGATGTTCCACGTAACCCATACAGACGGAATTCTCGTCCTTGATCCCGATTTGATGGCGAGTGTGAAAAACCTTAAGCCTGATTCCATCAAAAACTGACAGATCTTTACTCGATCTGCAGCCCGCCGGTTAGGCTGCTGATTTTTTCGACGCGGTGTTCCAGACACCATTTTGTGAGGGAATCCACGAGCGTTTCACAAGCGCAAGGATCCCAGAAGTTGACCGTGCCTACCTCGATAGCGGTTGCGCCAGCCAGCATGAATTCGACTACATCCTGAGCGGTACTGATGCCACCGATGCCGACCACTGGAATCTTTACAGTTTTGGCTGCTTCCCAGACCATTCGCAAGGCAATGGGCTTAATTGCCGGGCCGGAGAGTCCCGCCGTCAGGTGGGAGATTCTGGGCTTTCGTGTCTCTGCGTCGATTGCCATTCCCACAAACGTATTCACCAGCGAGATGGCATCTGCTCCCGCCTCCTCCGCCACTCGCGCCATTTGGGGAATGCTCGTCACATTCGGCGAGAGCTTGACGATGACCGGGCGGTTGGCTAATTTCTTGACCGCGCATACCACATCGAACAGCATGCGCGGATCCGTGCCAAAAGCGATTCCGCCGCAACTTGTGTTCGGGCACGAAACATTCAGCTCGTAGCCGGCTATGCCGTCCCCATCGTTCAGGATTCGCACAACATCTTCGTATTCCTGCTGCGAGTGGCCAAAAACATTGCAGAAGAAGACGATGTTCTTGATCTTTCGCAGGATGGGCAGCTTCTCGCTCAAGAACGCAGGTGCGCCGATGTTTTGCAGACCAATGGCATTCAGCATTCCGGCGGAGGTTTCGAACAGCCGCGGCGGAGGATTACCGGGCATGTGCTCGCGCGAGAGCCCTTTCACCACAAAGCCGCCCAGCCGATCAAGGGTTACGACATCTTCGAATTCGACTCCGTAGCCGAATGTTCCGCTGGCAGCCACGACAGGGTTTTTGAGTTCGATGCCCGCCACCGACACACTCATATCGAGAGCCGGCCTGTTGGCAGGTGTCATGGGCGTGTCTCGGAGGCTCCACGCGGGCGCGCGACAACCGGAGGAGAAGGCGGCGCATCGGGGCGCGGATTCAGTGCCTGGACCAGTACTCGTCCGGTCGAATTTGTGGGCTTGTTGATCCCAAGAAGAACAGCTAGAGTCGGCGCGAGGTCTGTCGGCTCGACTTGTTCGCGATAGATGCCGGTCCGAAATGCACTGCCGTAAAACGCGAGCGGAACGTGTTGATCGTAGCTGTAGGCGACTCCATGCTCTGCGGTCTCCTTAGTAGAGAGCGTGAACGGCGGCGGAAACCCCATCACCCACCAACCGCCATAGGGTGAGTAGCTGTTGGCGAACATCCGGCCCACCGGATCGGGAGCGACTTCTCCTGTAGCAAGCTGCTTTTTGGTGTAAGCCGTTACAAAGCCCATCGAGCGCATCACTTCGGCAACGTGGGTTTCGGCGTCGGATTCGCTGGTCTTCTCGGCAAACGCTTCGTTATTAACGTAAACAATCGGGAAAGACACCGAGCGCACGTAATCGCCAGGTTTATGCAAGCGTGTGGCTAGCGCTTTGTTCAATTCGGATTTCAGCTCTTTGTTGGGCGTTACGACGCTGGGAAGTCGCAGGCTCACACTGGTGGCATTCGTCGGCGCGACGCCGTGGTCGGCAGTAAGCGCCATCCAGAACCGATTTCCGTATTGCTGCTGCAGAAACTGCGTAAATTCCCCGATTTGGCGATCAAGGGCCAAAGCCATGGCGTGCATCTGCGGCGAGTCTGGACCGTAGGCATGACCGACCAAATCACTTGCTGAGAGACTGAGGACGAGCAGATCGGTTACCGTTCCCTGGCCAAGTTTCTCTTGCAGGATCAACTCGCGTGCAAACTCGAACTCGTAGTCGTTGGCAAAAGGAGTGCTGCCCACCAGTTCGTAGTAGTCGATCGGCTTGCCGTCATTGCCATCGTGGGGAGCAGTAGAACCCAACACCTGCCCGTTGGAGTCTTTCCAATCCTGATTCAGGTACCTCTGGGCATGCTTCTGGCTATTAAAGTTCATGAGCCAGCGCGGCGCTTCGTTGACGTAGTAGGTCGAGGTCACCCATACACCGGTGGCGTGATCGATCCAATACGCGCCATTAGCGCTGAATCCTGTGGGGAGTATCGCAGCGCGATCCTTGAGTGCCACTCCGTAGACTCGCGAATTTCCTTGGGTCGCCAGCCGCAACTCGTCGCCCAGCGTATCGGCCAGCAAATTGTGAGGCGAAGCCCCGAAGCCACTGCTTTCTACGCCCACGAGCTTCGTGCCGGGATCGTCCACGCTGCTGAGCACCTGCTTGCTGGCCGGCACCCACCACTCGTTAGCAAGAATTCCATGACCGGATGTGTAGGTTCCCGTGCCGATGGTGGCATGACCGGGTGCTGTGCGGGTGTTGGCGTAATCGTAGTAGCAGGCTGGGAAGTAAGCGCCGCGATCCGTGAAATTGCGGAACCCCGAAGAGCCGAACTCGTCGTGAAAGCGTTCAAGATAGTCCCCGCGAAACTGGTCGATGACCAGAATCACCACCAGACGCGGAGAGGCCTGGTAAGCAGAGCCGTACGCTGCCGACACCGTCAGTAGCAGTGCCAGAAAGGCTGCCAATTTTCCGCGGATCATCTCCGCAACAGTTTACCAACTTGCGTTAAGGTTGGATGAAGAGCTAAGTGGTCTGCCGCCGTGCAGTGACCGGCTGTTTGACGGTTGCGGTGCGCTCCAGCTTGTCCCAGGCAAACGATCCGCCCTCCATCGCCCGCTTTAACGTCTTGAACAGCACGATGGAAAACAACTGTCGGTAGGCGAACCGCTGTAGCCAGACGTGGCCCAGCAGCAGGAAGTCGCGCTTGCGGCCGGGTTGCTGGCGCTCCAAGGTGAAGGCAATCGTCGATGCGATGAAGTCGATAACCATAAACAACGCGAAGTAGATCACTAGGCGCTGGAAATCCGCCGGGTTCGCCGACTCCGGATGGAAGTACTTGTTCACGAAATACGACACCGCGCCGATCACGAACATGATGTCGATAAAGGGCGATACCAGCGGTAGCAGAATCTGGAAGATAACCACGTTGGGCAAAGCAACCCAACCCAGGGCTCCGCCCTTTCTCATCGCGGCTTTATGCTTCCAAACCGCCTGCATAATGCCGAAGGACCAGCGGAAGCGCTGGCGCATAAGCTCTTTGGCCGTGGTGGGAGCCTCGGTGTACGCCAGGGCGCGGTCCTCATAGTTCACGAGGTACCCCGCCTCCAACAGAGCCATCGTGAGGTCGGCGTCTTCAGCTACAGTGTCGTGGTGATAGCCTCCGGCCGCACGCACAGCAGCCGTGCGCCACGCACCAATGGCGCCGGGCACCACGCTGACGGCGTTTAGCGTGTTCAAGGCTCGCCTCTCGAAGTTCTGGCTGGTGATGTATTCCAGAGCCTGCCAGCGCGTCCACAGATTCATGCGATTCCCGACCTTGGCATTGCCTGCCATCGCCGCCACTTTCGGATCCTTGAAGTGCGACACCAGGTAAGAAATTGCGTTGGGTGCGATGACTGTGTCGGCGTCAATGCCGATGAAGAGTTCCTCCGTCACATGCTCCAGTGCGAAGTTCAATGCCGCCGCTTTACCTGAATTCGGCTTGGTTAACACAGTGACGCGACCATCTACAATCTCGGCCCCGAAGGCTTGGCGGGTTACCTCCAGTGTCCGGTCCCTGGAACCGTCGTCGATCACGATGGCGCGCAAATTCGGATAATCCGAGTCGAGCACCGAACGCACTGTCCGCTCGATGACCTTATCTTCGTTGTATGCCGGAATCAGAACCGCGACGCTCGGCCGGTAACTCGGATTATCGATGGAATGACGGCGACGAAAGCGGTCGAAAGTAGCCAAGGCTCCGACCAGGATCAGGCGCCCGCTCATCAGCACGTCGCCCACGAAGAATACGAAGATGATGAAGGATGATAGCAGGGAGAACAGCGAGAAATTCAGGCTATCGATCCACGACGCCCAGCGTTCATTCGCTGAAATGGGCGGCATCACGTCTTCGCGTGTTTTGCCCAGCAGCCCCGAAACCGGCACAATGTCGTATCCTTTCGCCCGCATGCCGTCGATGATTTGGGGCAGCGCCTTTACCGTCTCGCTGCGGTTTCCGCCGCCATCATGCAGAAGAATTATGTTCCCGCAGGTGAGATTGCCGGGATCGCAGGGCGGCAGGTTTTTCAGTACGTCGGCGACAATTTCATTCGCAGGACGCCGCGGATTGTCGCGCCAGTCGTTGGGGTCGACTTTATCGCCAATGGTGATGTAGCCAAGCTGCTGCGCCAGTTCCAGCGGGCGTACCTGGTCGGCCGTGTCAGGCTCCTGGTCGACGGAATAAGGCGGCCGGAACAACACGGGTTTCACGCCCAGCTTCCCTTCAAAGAACCGTTCCGTGAGATTCAGCTCGACTTCGAAGTAGCGCTTGTTAATGCTGCTGATATCGGGATGGGTGAAGGTATGGTTCCCGATCTCGTGACCTTCAGCATAAATGCGTTTGGTAATGCCGGGATATTTCTCCGCTTCTACGCCGATCAAGAAAAACGTGGCCCTGACCCCCTTTTCCTTGAGCACATCGAGAATTTTGGGGGTCCACTCGGGGTCGGGACCGTCGTCGAACGTAATGGCGATCTTCTTGTTCGAGCTGCCGTACATATCCACCGTGTACGGCGCGGGAAGAGTCTTGAACATCTCGTCGGTGATGAGATTCGACTCGTTGTCAACAGTGATTTGCCGCTCGCCGTTCGTGGGACGGGACTGTATGTGCAGAATCTCCCCTTGGCCTTCAATATCGACATCCTGCCCAGGCGGAACGACAGTCAGCTTGGTGGTCGCAGCTGCTTCTCCGGGCTTGTCCCAGATTGCCCACAGCGAGCGATCTTCCGATCCGAGACGCCATAGCGCAAACGTATCAATTCCCAGCGACTGGGCAGCACGCATCTGATTAAGTGCGGCAACGCCATCGAGAAACCACACGTCGTGCCGGATGTTGTTCTCATCCAGGTAGGCCAGATGAGTGTTCATGGCGTCGCTGTCGAAATCGATGTCGGTCTCTGCCTCCTCAGCTTCGAGCCAGGCATCCTGCACCGAAACGTTATGCACGCTCTCAGGCGGCGCGCCCTTCTTCTGTCCCGGTTTCCGTGCCCAGTCGTAGCCATAGTTGCCAATCGCTGCGATGATCTTCTCCCGCGGAATCGCCGTGAGGGCGTCCTGCAGGTTTTTTACGAACCAATCTTGGCTGGCGATGGGTCCAGGCTGCCCGCCGGGGTAGTGTTCGTCGTAGTTCATCAGAATCAGCCCGTCGGAGAGTTGCGCGATGCCGCTGTAGTCGAATTGCTTGTCGTTCACGGGGACGGCGATATAGAGCTTCATTCCTCGCGACTGAAGATCGCTGTAAAGCTCCTGGACGAGCTGTTTGTAATCGCCGCGCGAGGTCTCGGGAAACGCCTCGATGTCGAGAGTTATGCCCTTGTACTGGTCCGTCTCCAAGAACTTCATCAGTTCGTCGCGAAAACGCCGCCGCGCTGTCGGATCGGCAAGAAACTTAGCCGTCACCTCTGGCTGCCACTGGTTTGCAATGGGATCGAAATTGTTGACCAGCGGCAAGACTTCCGTCTGCGCCTTTTCGGAGTGCAAGAAGGGCATCACCTTGTCGTCCACTGGACGGGGCTTACCCTGCTCGTCCATCAAGTCGAATAGCACGTTCGTTTCGGTCACCGACTGCAGGCGGCCGTCGGGCGTCAGCACGTGCAACCACTCGGGAAAAAGCAAGTCAATCTGGTGGTAATACTGTTTCAGCGAAGCAAAGCTGGCGGCGTCCCACTGCACATAAAATGCGCCTCGAACCCCTTCCAGCGAATTCAGAGCAACCGGAGTTCCGGCCACTTTCGAGGGGTGGCGCTGGCTGGAACCGCGCGTCGTCTTCCGTTTCAGGGCCTCAGGAATTGGGTGGTAAGGCCTCTTCACTTCCGGCAGGCTCACGCCGGGCACGGCCGATCCCCGGAATACGGTTATGACAAAAAACGCCACCAGCAACGTGACGACGATCACGGTGGTGTCGAGGACAAGGCGCAGGCGGCGCCAACGCTTGCCCTCAGGGTCGAAAAAAACTGGTTTGGGAGCGGACATCTTCTTTTGTAGCGAATTTATCGTAACTGCAGGGCAAAGGCAGGGCAACCGGGCGGCGCATTCCTTCTCTTCATTTCATTGCTTAAGAACCCGGCTGCGCGGCGAAACTCTCGCGGGCTTGAGTCAGAGCGCGGCTTTTATGGGTGCTATAGTCGCGTCTGTGCGGCAAACGCACCAAAAACCGCCTGCTTTGGCTGCGCAGTTGCCGTTCTGGCGCTTACTGCTGGAAAACCGCAAGTGGTTTCTCGCCTTTACCCTGGCTGCGCTCGCCCTTCGACTGGCCTTCTACTTCCTGTTTCCCCACATCACCGGCGATTCCCTCATTTATGGCGATATCGCCAAGAACTGGCTGGATCAGGGCATCTTCGGCCTAAGCCATGCTGAAGGGGTTCGGCCCACCTGGATTCGCCTGCCCGGATATCCTGCATTTCTCGTCTTATGCTTCCAGCTATTTGGTCGCGAGCATTACCACGCCGTGCTTTTCGTCCAGATTGTGGTTGATCTGGCGAGCTGCTTCGTAATTGCGGACCTCGCCCGGCGGACGGTCTCTTCAGCCGCCGCGAAGTGGGCGTTCGCCGTGGCGGCACTCTGCCCATTCACGGCGAACTACACGGTGGCGCCGCTGGCGGAGACGCTCAGCATCTTCTTTACGGCGGTAGCACTGGACGCAGCGGCGGCCGGGCTCGCCTGTTTCGATGAAGGTTCCTCGGCCTGGAGGGAATGGTTGGTTTGCGGTGTGGCCTTGGCCGTCGGAATTCAACTCCGCCCGGACGGCGGCATCTTGCTGGCGGCCGTCGGGCTCTACTTGTTGTGGCGCTTCGCGCGCCTGCCCGGGCAGCGGTCACGGCTTTTCTGGGCGGGAACAATCGTGCTCCTCATCTCGCTAGCTCCGCTGGTTCCGTGGACCGTGCGCAATTGGCGACAATTTCATCGCTTCGAGCCACTGGCTCCACGGTATGCCAGTGATGCAGACGAATTCGTGCCCTCTGGCTTCGATCGCTGGATGCGTACCTGGATTGTGGACTACGCCTCCACCGAAGAGGTTTATTGGCAAGTTCCCGGCAGTGACGTCGATACCAGTCTACTGCCTTCGCGCGCATTCGACAGCCAAGAGCAACGTCAGCAGACGCAGGCGATTTTCGACGACTATGCTCAGTCTCACTTTGTAGGACCCGATCTGAATGCCAGGTTTGATGCGGTGGCGGAGCAGCGCATTCGGCAGGATCGCTTTCGCTACTACGTCTGGCTACCCGCACTGCGAATGGCCGACATGTGGCTACGGCCGCGCACAGAAATGCTGCCGCTGAACTCCCGCTGGTGGGAATACGCTGATGATACCCGGGACTGTGTACTGGCGACGCTCTGGGGTGCACTGAATCTGTTGTTTCTTGCCGCTGCAGTGACAGGGCTTGTTCGGGGGCCGCGTCCTTTGTATTTGGGAATGATGCTATTGTTCCTCGCCCTGCGAACTGCGTTTCTGGGGACGATGGAGAATCCCGAGCCTCGATACACTCTGGAATGCTATCCAATAGTGTTGCTCTTGGCGGGTGCGTGGATTTCCGGCTGGAAACGCTGGCAGCGAGCGGTGGGCTAGCGGTCTTTGACCGTTACAGTAGGATGTTGTCGATGAGCCGCGTCGCTCCCACCCACGCCGCGACAGCCACCAGGGTTCCCGGTACAACTTTTTCAACCGGCTCTAGAGTATTGGGATCAACCATCGCGAAATAATCCAGCTTCGCGCCCAGCTCCGAGGCGATTTCCTTCCTACCGATCTCAAATAGCTTTGCCGCAACGGTTTCGCCTGCTTCCACTGCTGCTTTCACCCGCTGTAACGATCGGCTGAGTACCTGCGCCTGGTTTCGCTGCTCCGCATTCAGATACGCGTTACGCGAGCTCATTGCCAGACCATCGACTTCGCGCACAATCGGACACACAACGATCTCGACATCCATGTCGAGGTCCTGTGCCATCTTGCGCAGTAGAGCCACCTGTGCGGCATCTTTCTGACCGAAGAAGGCGCGCTCGGGACGGACAATCTCGAACAGCTTGCAGACGACTGTAGCGACCCCGCGGAAATGTCCGGGACGCGATCCACCATCCAGCCTGCTGCTCAAGACCTCTACATCGATATAAGTGCGTGCGCCAGCTGGATACATTTCCGCCACCGAAGGCAGGAAGAGCAGGTCCACTCCGGCTTCTCGCAGCATCGTCGAATCACGCTCGAAGGTTCGGGGATACTGCTCAAAGTCCTCGCTGGGACCAAACTGCAGAGGATTAACGAAGATCGAAACCGCCGTCACCTCGGAGTGCGACTTGGCCGCGCCCACCAGTGACATGTGTCCTTCGTGCAGTGCTCCCATTGTCGGCACCAGTCCAACAGTCTTGCCGGCGCGAGTCGCGGCACGGCAGGCGGCCTTCATCTCGACCACAGTTTCAATGAGTCGCAATTGTTCCTCGTACTTACGAATTCGGTCTTACGACTTCGGTGGATCTGGAGATTTGGAATTGGGGCGCGTTCCATGATTCGGTGCACTTGGCTTCGCCGCGTCCCCTTCGCCGGCTTCATCGGACAGACGCCAGCTATCGACAATTCGCGAAAAGAGCGGTTCGATCGCCGCCAAACTGGCAGGTGAACTCTTCAGGGCCACAGAATAAATTTCCGAAGCGGGGCCCTCGATGAACACCAGCTCTTCAATCCAATCGCGACCGGTCGAGTTCTCGGAATATCGCAGTTTTACGACTTCGGCAGGCTTGCCGTTCACCATCCGCTGCAGGCGTTCCAAGGTCTCGAAATTCTGTCCGCTTCCTCGCACTCCCGATTCGGCTTGCGCGATCGCTTCCCCGATAGTAACGGCATCGTCCTTGTTCTGCGGAGGTGGAATCATCCGGGCGACCGTAACAACGTCCCACGCTTCTCGCTCCTGCTTCTGAGGAGGCGCCACAACAATGCCGTTGGCCTCAAACACTTCGCCCAGCACCAGCCATCCAGCCGGATAGTTGAAACAGAAGTCATCTGCCGGATGGCAATAGGTCCGGATAGTGGGCGCCTTGCCCGCTGGCGGGGTTGTCTGCGCAGACAGCGCTGTCGCAATTGTGACCAGCGCTAGCCATTTCGGAGGACCCTGCATCTTTCTAGACTGTCATGGCGTGCTTGCGTTCGGCAATCGCCCGCAGGGTTGACAGGGTCTCCTTTGGAAGATGATACGACTCGGCGTCGGAGGGATACGATCCCGAGTGCACATCGCTGCAGAACGCCTGCAATGCCGAGGTGATCACGTTCCCAAGATCGGCATATCGCCGCACAAACTTCGCCGGTGAAGCAAATGTCAATCCCAGCATGTCGTGGTAGACCAGCACCTGGCCGTCGCAGTCGGGGCCAGCACCGATGCCGATGGTAGGAATCGCGATCTCATTGGTAATTAGCTCTGCCACTTCGCGCGGAATTCCCTCCAGCACTACGCAGCAAGCACCGCAGCGCTCCAGCGCGAGCGCATCATGCATCAGTTGCTCGACTGCTTTGAGCGATTTGCCCTGCACCTTATAGCCGCCCATTGTGTGCAGCGATTGGGGCGTCAGCCCGATGTGGCCGACCACTGGAATCTCGGCATCAATCAACCTTTCGACGAGGCTCGCCCGTTTTTCCCCGCCCTCGATCTTCACCGCTTCTGCGCCGGCTTTGATGAAGCGCGTCGCATTGCGAACGGCCTCTTTGCCGCTCACCTGGTACGATGCAAACGGCATGTCGGCTACGAGGAATGCCCGCTTTACGCCACGTCGCACAGCGCGGGTATGGTGCAGCATCTCCTCTACCGTGACGGGAAGGGTGTTCTCGTACCCCAGCATGACCATGCCGAGCGAATCCCCCACAAGCACCATGTCAATGCCGGCTTCATCCACCAGCCGAGCGGCGGAATAGTCGTACGCAGTCAGACAGGTGATTGGTTGGTGTCTTTGCTTTTTTTCCAGGAGGGAGAGAGAGGTGATCTTCGAGCGGAAGTCGCCTGTGGTGATACTCACGATGTCCTCCAGTGCAGTTCCGCATCCGCAGATACCGCCTGTTGGGCCGTCACAAACTTCTGTGATACGGGCCAAAACAATCTTACACCCGTAGCCAACCGGACGAAGTGATTTTCGTCCCACAGCTGCTCATGCGCTGCGATTCGCCCTGCTATTCTCCGCTTGTGTGATCGTGGATAATGCGCCAGCCTTCGGGAAATTGCCGGAAAATCAGGGTAAACAGCCCATGTGGCTGCCTGCCGTTGGAGGAGGTCAGATGAAACTTCCCGCGGACGAAGGCGGACTGCGCTCCCAGCATCTCTACCCTTAAGTCTTCGAACTCCAGCCTGCCCATTTGCTCGCCCGCAGCCTGATATTCGTTCCTGTATCGCTCAAGCGTTTGTTGCCAGCCGTCCTTTTCGATTGCGCCAGAAAAGAATGTGAGATCCGGCGATCTCCAGTATCCCTTCATGAATCCTTCCAGATCGTGGCGGTTCCACGCATCCACCTGGGCCTGTAGGATCTGACGGATTGCGGCCTCGGGATTGGCCGTCTGTCCGAACGCCAATTGGGACAACAGAACAACTGCGAGAGCGAACCAAAGTGTACGCATTAGAAACGCTCTTCTAACAATGGAAAACCCCACCCCTGCGAGTTTTGTGGCAGGGACGACATCCGCCGTGCCGTAATGCGTTGAACCACCTCCGGGCTTTAGCCTCTGAAGGAATTACGCTAGAGCGAAATTATTTTCCGCAACCTCTTACGTTCGCCTCTTTGCCGCTACCTTTTGCCACGGGCGCTTCGGCCGGTCGCTATCCGGCAGATCGCGATCGACCACCCGGTCGTACTTGTATTCCGCGCTAACCGTTCCCAGCGATTCGTTATACAGACTGATGCCGCCCGTGCCTTCTTTCAACTCCTCGGCAAATTGGTGCAACGCTTTCAGGTGGTCGGCAGTGGCAGCGATTTCAGTTTTTGTGGTCTTCAGCACCTTTTGGTTGCCGTAGTCCACAAGCTTGGAAATCTCGCCACCGACCAGATATCCGGGGTACGCAAAAATCTTCACACCCCCATCTTCTGCGCGTTCGATCGCGGCCGAAGCATTGTACTTTTTCAGGAACACGCGGCCGCTGGTACCAGGCGCATCCATGACTTCGAATTCATGATTGCGGAACCAGTTCAGTGCATCTTCAAACGATTTGGATTGCGTCTTCTTCGCCATTTGCTTTCCGCCCCATTCAGGGCCCTCTCGAGCCGAATGATTTTGTCCGCTCGCCTTTGCTTTATGAAGTAACTAGAGCCGATCCGGGGCTTCGCCTCGGAGAGCACCACTGTCGCATACCCTCTGGCGGCTCAGCAAGCTGTCCACTGCCGAATCTTGACGCGGCAGCTCAGTCGTGTAGCTCCCTCGGGCAGAGAAGGCATGCACAATGTGGCCGTTAGGGAACGTTTGCCAACTTGAGGTCCGCGCGGCATCGGCTACAATCGAAATTTCGCCATGTTACGATTCTCTACCGCCGGAGAGTCACACGGGGAAGCGCTGATAGCGCTACTGTCCGGCATGCCCGCCGGCCTGTCGGTAGACCTCGATTTCGTGAACCATGAGTTGTGGCGTCGCCAGCAGGGCTACGGGCGGGGCGGGCGCATGAAGATCGAGCGCGACACCGCCCACGTCTTAAGCGGTGTACGGCACGGTAAGACGATCGGGTCACCTATCGCTATCCAGATCGCCAACACCGACTGGAAGAACTGGACTGAATCGCTGCCCGTCGAGCAGGGCGATCCTGCCAAGCACAAGCGGGTGGCGTCTCCGCGACCGGGTCACGCTGATTTGGCCGGTGCGGTGAAGTACAACTTCAGCGAGGCTCGATATGTGCTGGAACGCGCTTCGGCGCGTGAGTCCACGGCCCGTGTCGCCGGCGGAGCGATCGCCAAGCTGCTGCTCCGTGAACTAGGCATCGAGGTCCTTAGCCACGTGGTCGCCATCGGTAGTGCTCGTCTCGAAGGCCCCGTAACTTGGGAAGCGATTCGAGCCACTGCGGCTAAAAAAGAGGTTCTTCTGGGCTGCATTGACCCTGTCTCCGAGGCCCGCATGAAGGAGCAGGTCGATCTCGCATTACGAACTGGCGATTCAGTCGGAGGCATCTTCGAAGTCGTAGCCCACAACGTCCCGCCGGGACTTGGCACCTACGCCAACTGGGATGAGCGTCTCGACACCCATCTTGCGGCGGCTGTCATGTCCCTCCAAGCGGTCAAAGCGGTTGAGATCGGCGACGCAGTCGCCGGAGCAACCGCGATGGGTTCTACGGTGCACGACGAGATTGGATATTCTTCCGGCACCACCTTCACCGGATTCACCCGAGCATCCAACCACGCGGGAGGGCTGGAAGGCGGCGTCTCGAACGGTGAAGACATTCGGATACGCGGATATCTCAAGCCGATTTCGACGCTGCGGAGGCCACTGGGATCGGTGGATTTCGCTACTCGGGAAGCGGTCAAGGCAGCCTACGAGCGCTCGGATGTTTGCGTCGTTCCAGCGGCAGCAGTAGCGGCAGAGGCCATGGTGGTGCTTACTCTGGCTCGGTTTGCGCTGGAGAAGTTCGGTGGCGACTCCATGATCGAAGTGAAACGCAATTTTGACGGGTATTGCGAGCAGTTGCGAAACTTTTAGAGAGGAATGGACGTTTCGATGCCCGCCTTGGCGGCTGGCTCAACAAGAATGATCTATCCCATCGTTAAATTCGGCGATCCAGTGCTGGAGAAACCTTCCACCACCATTACCAAATTTGATGACGAGCTGCGCAAGTTGGCCGACGATATGTTCGAAAGCATGTACGCGGCGCACGGAGTGGGGCTCGCGGCGCCACAAATCGGAATCAGCAAACGCATCGCCGTCATCGACATCACCTTCAAGGAGGACCCCGACGCACAGATCGTGCTGATAAACCCGGAAATTATTCATGTGGAGGGCCGGATTACGTCGAATGAAGGGTGCCTCAGCATTCCGGAATTTCGCGAGAAGGTGACGCGGGGCCGCAAAGTCACCGCGCGCGCACAGAACCTTAGCGGTGAAACTTTCGAGGTCACCGGCGAAGAACTGCTAGCCCGGGCGCTGCTGCATGAGACCGATCACCTCAACGGCAAGCTTTACATCAACCATCTCAGCTCGCTGAAGCGCGACATGATCAAGCGGAAAATCCGCAAGATGATGAAAGCAGGCGAGTGGTAAAGATAAATTCGTCACGTGACACGCTTGGGCGTCGCTCAGGGCAGGCGTCGGACACGGAGAGAAAGAACGCTTCGTTATTGGTTCATGGTTTTTCGCTCGTCGGCCCGCCACGGTCTGACGATTAGCGAAAGCCGAATCG
Source organism: Binatia bacterium (assembly GCA_035638375.1). GTDB lineage: Bacteria > Acidobacteriota > Terriglobia > Terriglobales > Acidobacteriaceae > DASRAA01. The sequence goes on from DASRAA010000068.1 coordinate 24,912, forward strand.
CTAATTGCTAGTTGCTAATTGCGTCTTATGATGGACCTGGTGTTCTGCGGCACACCGGAATTCGCAATTCCGGTTTTACAGCGACTCGTCGCTGCCGAATTTCGTGTCAGGCTGGTTGTCACCCAACCTGACCGAGCCCGCGGGCGAGGGTTAGAGGTCGGCGCATCGCCGGTGAAACGAGCCTCCTTGGAGCTGAGCCTTCCCGTCTTCCAGCCTGACAAAATCAAGAACAACGACGCCTTTCGCGCCGAACTGCAAGCGATTGCGCCGCAAGCCATCATCGTCGTCGGTTACGGCAGGATCATTCCGCAATGGATGATCGATCTTCCTCCGCTCGGGAACCTCAATGTGCACGCGTCGTTGCTGCCGAAGTACCGTGGGGGGGCGCCGATCCAATGGGCGATTGCACGAGGCGAGACCGTTACCGGTGTCACTATCATGCGAATCGATACCGGACTCGATACCGGCGATATCCTCATGCAGGCAGAAGAGCCGATACAACCCGATGACACGGCGCTCACGCTGGCTCCGCGACTTGCACATCTGGGGGCGGAGCAGATGGTTCTCGCGCTCGCCGGGTTGGCCAAAGGCACCATTCAGCTGCAGCCGCAGGACCATTCGCTCGCGACGCTTGCACCGATCCTCAAGCGCGAGGACGGCCTGATCGATTTCTCGCGAACCGCAACGGAAATCTGGAACCGGCTGCGCGGATTTCAGCCCTGGCCCGGAGCCTTCACGTACTTCCGCGGAAAAATGTTGCAACTGCATGATACCGTGCCCGCTCCTGAAATCGCGGTGGTGAAGGCTGGGCACTTCGCGGTGGAGCACGGCCGACTGCTGCTGGGAGTCGCGCACGGGACTGCGCTCGACGTGCACGAGTTGCAACTCGAGGGCAAAAAGCGCATGAGCGCCACCGATTTCATCAACGGTTATCGCCCAAGAAGCGATGAACCAGTGGGTGCCTCAGGTTCGCGCGCCTCCGCTGGGCGCTAACCTGGGTAAAAGCTGCTTCCCAATCGACTCACTCCACATGAACGCTAAACTGTTTAGCGCACCGATGTGATCTCATGTCCGCCTCTCCTGCTCGAGCTGCCGTATTCGACATCCTGTTGCGTGTCGAGCTCCAGGATGCCTACGCCAGTGAGCTCATGCACTCCGGCCGGCTCGATTCGCTGAGCCAAGCCGATCGGGGACTTACAACGGAGATCGTCATGGGCGTCCTGCGTTGGCGCTCGCGCCTGGATTCAGTCATCGCAGCAAATTCGTCGCGGCCGTTGAACAGGCTCGACACAGAGGTGTTGCTGGCGCTGCGTATCGCCGCCTACCAAATCCTGTTTCTAACCCGCATCCCTGCCCGTGCTGCCATTAACGAGAGCGTGGAATTGGTGAAACGCGCTCGAAAGGCCTCGGCTGCGGCCTTCGTGAATGCTGTTTTGCGAAAGCTCAGTGACCGGGGATTCGCAGTCGAACAGCAGCCGACTGGTTCAGAGCAGAGTCCCGGGCAGCTGGCGGACGAGTTTGCTCACCCACAGTGGCTGGTGGCGCGGTGGATCCATAACTTTGGAAGCCGTACAGCCGAGGCTATCTGTGCCCACGGCCAGCGCGTGCCGTCGACGGCCATACGGGTTGAGGATGAGGCTGTGCCGCGGGAGCTGGAAGCTGACGGTATCCAGCTTGCGCCCGGCGCACTGCTCACTTCTGCGCGATTGGTCACCGGCGGCGAGATCACGCAAACTCGCGCCCTTCGCGAAGGGCGAGCGTTCATCCAGGACGAAGCTTCCCAACTTGTCGCCCTGCTCGTCGGTCGCGGCTCACGGATTCTCGACTCTTGCGCCGCGCCGGGAAGCAAGACCGCCGCCATTGCCGCGCGCAATCCCGATGCTGTAATCGTAGCTGCCGAGTTGCATCCACATAGAGCTGATCTATTGCGGCAGCGAGTTCGGGCGGCGAACGTACACGTCGTCACCACTGATGCAACCAACCTTGAAATGTCCTCCGACTTCGATCGCGTGCTGGCCGATGTGCCTTGTTCCGGCACGGGGACGCTGGCACGGAATCCCGAAATCAAGTGGCGGCTGAAAGCGGCGGACTTGCCCGACTTGCACGTCCGGCAGGTTGCTATTCTTCAGAGCGCGCTCGGACAGCTGGCGCCCGGAGGGCGGGCGGTGTACTCGACATGCTCGCTGGAGCCAGAAGAAAACCAATCGGTGGTCGATGAAGTCCTAGCCGCAAGCTTGGATTACAGGCTGCTCGACTGCCGTTTGGAACTAGAGCGCCTGCAGGCAGGGGGCGAGCTCGCGCTGGACGATGTCGGAAGCCTGCTGAATGGAGCGTACCTGCGCACCTTTCCCGGCATTCATCCCAGCGACGGGTTCTTCGCGGCAATCATCGAGCGGAAGAGTTAGTGCCGCTCCCCCTGGCGTGATACTCTGGCTTCCGCTCTAGCTTCCCGCTCTATCTATGGATCGCCGCGAACTTCTGAAGGCCCTCGCGCTCGTGAGCGGCTCAGCCCTGCTGTCATCCTGTGCGGCGAAGAGGGTCCAGGCGACTCTGCCCCTACCCGGCACGCCGTGCCTGCCGCGGGTTAATGTTTCGCAGGACCGCATCATCCGAAGCATCTGCGGTTTGCGTCCTTTTCGCCGCTCCGGCTTCGTGGTTCGTCCGGAGAAGATTGCCGACACCCTGGTCGTGCACAACTACGGACACGGAGGCGCAGGGATCACGCTGTCGTGGGGAACGGCAAAGCTCGCGGTGGACTTGGGCGCGCAGGGACACAGCGGGGCAGTCGCAGTGCTGGGGTGTGGCGTGGTTGGGCTTTCTACCGCTCGGCTGCTGCAGGAATCGGGCTTCGCGGTCACGATTTACGCCAAGGATCTGCCTCCTCAAACAACTTCCAATGTCGCCGGAGGGTGGTGGTATCCGGTCACGCTGGCTGATGCGCAGTACAGCACGCCCGCTTTCGACGAGCAGTTCGCACAAGCCTGCAGGTATGCTTTCATGCGCTACCAGATCATGGTCGGGCCCCGCTATGGCGTTCGCTGGACGCGTAGTTACCGGCTGTCGCAGTCGGCTTTTCACACTACAGGCGACTTCAGCAAGCAAGGGGTTGTGGGCGGCCTGACTCCGGAATTCCACGATCTTGCGGGAACGGACACGCCATTTCGAGGCTATGAGTTCGCGCGTCAATTCGACACCATGCTGATCGAGCCACCGATCTACCTGCCGACGATGATGGAAGACTTTCGAATTGCGGGCGGAAAGATCGTGGTGCGTGATTTCAGTTCGCCGGCCGAAATTACGAGCCTTCCGGAGGAGCTGGTCTTCAACTGCACTGGGCTGGGCGCGAAGGCGTTGTTTAACGACGCGGAACTAACGCCCGTGAAGGGACAGTTAACATTCCTGCTGCCGCAACCTGAAGTGGAGTACTCGGTGGTGTATGGAGGCGGGCTCTATATGTTTTCGCGCCACGATGGAATCGTGCTGGGCGGCACGCACGACGAGGGGAACTGGTCGCTGGAGGTGGACAACCAAGTGCGTGATCAAATCGTGGGGAAGCAAAAGGAGTTCTTCGAGAGCATGAGAAGGTGTTAAAGAGTTTTGTCCCCAGGTTAGCCGAAAAGAAAACATGGGGAACTTTTTGCGGTTTCATCCTATTTCTCGTAAGGTCCGGTGGATGACGCGTCTGATTGGAGAACAATGTTGTGAGCGGTTCCGTGCTTCCGCATCAGTTGCCAGGTAAGCTGCGGAGGCTCGCCTTGATGTCAGAGCTGCTTGATCCCTGGCACCGATCACTGTTGAAAGCGGTCGGACTGCAACCCGGTTGGCGATGTCTGGAAGAGGGTTGTGGAAACGGCTCGATTTCACGGTGGCTGAGTACACAAACAACTGGCGGCGGCTCGGTAGTGGCTACCGACCTGGACATAAGCTACATTGCGGAACCGCGCCGTCCCGGGCTTCTTCGAAACCGATGCCGCATCGCGGACTTCGCAGCAGACGTTGATTCTTGCACAGGTCGAAAAGGAAGCCGCGTCATTGGTTTAAGAACCAGATTCCCGGGGGCGAACGAAGACGACAGGAATCGTCGCAGACGATAGCTAGGGCTAAAGCCCACCCGAATTTTTGAGCCTGTTTCACCGGCCTGAAAGGACGGTGCTCCAACTAGAAGAGCTATCGCGTTACTTCCAGGATGATGGACTGCCCGTCCCAGATGCGCTGGCCGGGGGCTGGAACCGTCCGGGTCACGATACGAGTACCGGAAGGAAGCGTCTCGGGAGAGTTGGCATCGGTGCCATTCAGGGGCTGGCTGGCGATGCTGCCGACCTTCAAACCCGCGGCAACAGTGGCGGCAACCGCCTCATCTTCGGTGCGTCCGCGCAGGTCGGGCATGACGAAGGATTTGCGGTCCTCGGTGGCGGCAATCAGCATGCTGACGCGCGGGGTGGAGACATTGGTAGCGTTCGCGGGTGGGGTTTGCGCTACAACCTGATCGGGAGTTGCGTTGGGGATTTCCGCGATGGCCATCGTGCCCATTTCCAATCCGCGGCGACGGATGTTGATTTCGGCCGAGCGCTCGCTATCGCCGCTGAGATCAGGGATAGTCACACGTTGCGGCCCCATGCTTTCCGCCACGCGCACGTGCCAGCCACGACGGACCGTCTCACCAGGAGCGGGCACCTGCGAGACGATGCTGCCGGGGGGGACCTCGGCGCTATAGAAGCGATCGCTCGCATCGAGCACGAGACCGTGCGCGGCGAGCGCGTTTTCGGCATTCTGCGGCGTCATGCCGACAACTTTTGGGACCACCGTTTGTCGCCCGTGAATGGCGAAGCGCATGGCTGTCAACATGGAGGCCATGAAAACCACCACGAGGACGAGGATGCGTACGACCCAGCGGAAAAAGCGGCGCATCAGTGGGACTCTCCATCGCCAGCCGACTGGTCAGGCGTGTCGACTTTCTGTGCAACTGCATTCGGGTTCGGAGGCGGCGCAATGAAGTCCTCGTTGTCTTTGCCCTGGAGCGCGACTTTCATGAAATCCATCCAGATGGGGAGGGCGGCGACGGCACCAGTCTCCTTGTTGCCGAGCGTCTTCTTCTCGTCAAAGCCCAGCCAGACACCGCAAGTCATCGAAGGCGAAAAGCCGATAAACCAGGCATCGGTGAAATCGTTGGTGGTGCCGGTTTTGCCGCCGAGCGGATGGTTCATCTTCGCCGCGGCCGCAGCGGTGCCGTGAAGCACCACCTCACGCAGCATGCTCACCATCACGCGTGCGGTTCGGGCGCTAACGACGTCCTTCACTTCGGGATAGTTCTCTTCGAGCACGCGGCCGTCGTGGTCTTCCACCTTGCGGATGGAGCGCGGTGCGACGCGAACGCCGTCATTGGGAAAGGTCGTGAAAGCGGCGGTCTGCTCGAACAGAGTGATATCGGCGGCGCCCAGAGCCACTGGCAGATAGGGGGGAAGCGGCGAAGTGATGCCGAACTTGCGGGCGTACTCGATCACGGTCTTGATGCCACCGACACGCTCGGTGACTTTGACTGCGGGAATGTTGCGCGAGTGCGCCAAGGCTCGTCGGAAGGTGACGACTCCTTCGAACTTGCCATCGTAATTATGCGGAACCCACGGACCGGACGGTCCACCGGGAAAACTGACGGGCGCATCGAGCACGGTGTCGTCGGGCGTCATGCCCTCATCGATAGCGGCGGTGTAGATGTAGGGCTTGAATGACGAACCGACTTGGCGCAGCGCCTGGGTGGCGCGATTGAACTTCGATTCCTCGAAGCTGCGCCCGCCGACCATGGCTTTGATGTCGCCGGAGGAGTTATCGAGTGCCAGTAGCGCACCCTGCACGCCGGATTCGTGCTCCAGCCAGACGCGGCTCTGCGTGCCGTTGAGCTCAAGGATCTTCACGTACACCAGATCGCCGCGAGTGAGAAATTGCTGGGGCGAGGTGTGGCGTGTCCACTTGATTTCAGGCGTGCCGATTTCGGCGCCGTAGTGGCCGAACTTGATCGTCGCATACTGCGGGCTGACGCCGGTGACGAGCGCGTGAACGTAATCGCCGGGCGCGATCTCACCCTCCCAGTCGACATGGCGATACGTTGCAAGCGACTCGCCGTTGGCGATTACATTCAGCAGGCTGCCGTTCCAGCCGTGACGGTGCTCATAAGCGGCAAGTCCGTCAAGCACTGCATGATTCGCAGCCCGCTGCATTTCGATGTTAAGCGTGGTGTAAACTCGCAGACCTTTCTCGTGAACCTCTTCGCTACCGTACCTCTTCTCCAGATACTGGCGAACGTCTTCGACGAAATACGGCGCGATGCTGTTGGGTTCGCCCTGAACGTCCAGGCGAATAGGTGAATTCTTGGCGCGCTGGGCCTCTTCGGCGGTGATCTTGCCGTCCTCAAGCATGTTGTTGAGCACCAGGTTGCGGCGGTGCAGCGCGCGCTCGGGATTGTTGATGGGCGAATAGGCGTTCGGCGCCTTAGGCAGGCCCGCTAGAACGGCCGCCTCCTCGAGGTCGAGGTCTTTGGCCTTCTTACCGAAATAGTAGTTCGCCCCGGCCTCAAAGCCGTAAACGCCATGGCCGAGATAGATCTGGTTGGCGTACAGGGTAAAGATTTGCGGCTTGGTGAAGCGGCGCTCGATCTGGATGGCGAGCATTACTTCCTGGATCTTGCGCCGGAAGTTACGGTCGGGCGAAAGAAACAGGTTGCGCGAAAGCTGCATGGTGAGCGTCGATGCGCCCTGCGCGCGGGCCCCGGCAGTGAAATCGCGATAGGCGGCGCCGAAGACTCGCCAGATGTCCACTCCCCAGTGGCCTTCGAAATCCTTGTCTTCGGTGGAGGTGATGGCGTCGCGCAGCGCCTTGGGGAAGTCGTCGTACTTGTCGATGACCCGGCGCTGCAGGGCGAACTGGCCGATGACGCGGCTCTGGTCGTCGTACAACTCGGTGATTGTGCTGGGGCGATAACGCTCCAGTTCGGTGACCTGGGGCAGATCGGTGGAGAAGACCAGGAGAAGCCCGGCAGCAGCACCCAGAGCCGCCGCCAGAACCACGAGGAAGACGAACAGAACATTTACGACGTACTTACGTCCCGTTCCGGCTGTCGCTGGCTTTGGAGCACTCTGGGGAGGTTGTACAGCTTCCTGCTTCATGGAGGGAGACGCCTTCAGGATAGCACCGCAAGCGCACGAAGCCGTTGTCGAGTTGGAGCCTCCGGTGCGTATGGGCGAGCGCGATCATCTAAGGTAAGTCATACTGTGTATGACGATGGCGATGGTGACCAACGTTCTGTACCTCGGCCGGGTAGCCTACGGCACCGCGTTGCAATTGCAGCACACGCTGCAGGAGATGCGCAAGGCCGGGCGCATCGAAAATACGCTGCTGCTGCTGGAGCACCCGCCGGTGATCACGCTCGGACGAAATGCTCGACTGGACAACGTGCTGGCTCCGCCGGAGTTCCTCGCGCAGCGAGGGGTTGAATTGTTCGAGATCGATCGCGGCGGTGACGTGACGTTCCATGGGCCGGGGCAGCTCGTAGCGTATCCCATCTTTGATTTGCGCAGCTTCGAGCCCAAGGTTGGCGCCGTGGAGTATGTGCGGCGGCTGGAGGAGGTGCTGATTCGCACGTGCGGCGATTATGGCATCGGGACGCAACGAATCAAAGGCCTGACCGGGGTATGGACCTATGCCTTGCGCAACAAGCCGGAGGCCAAGATTGCCGCTATCGGCGTACACATCTCGCGCGGAGTGACGACGCACGGCTTTGCTCTGAATGCCTCTACTGACCTGGACTTCTTCTCGCTCATCGTGCCTTGCGGTATCACGGGCAAGCCGGTAACGTCGATACAGCGAGAGTTGCAAAAACCGATTTCGTTGGAAGAGGTGGCCACCGCCGCTTCGCGCAACTTCGGAAGGGTTTTCCACTCGCAGATGCTGTGGCTGGAGTCGCTGGATGATGTGTTGGGGCAGGCAGTGGCGCAGCCGCCGGCGTCACCGGCGAATCAAGACACGCCGGCAAAGCCGCCGAAAGAGCTGCGCGAGATGCACGACGACGGCAGCGAGCGGGCGTAAGTTCGAAGACATCTGGCAAACGGCAGACTTCCCGTAGAATCGCATTTTGCTTATTCCCGGAGACATCATGCGTTTCCACAATCCGACAGCTCTGTTCCTCGTGTGCATCCTCGCCGGCGGGTTGCCGGTCTTCTCGCAATCCAAACTCTCGCCAAAATGGGAAGAACTTACCGCTCCGGACTTCGTGCAAGCGGTTCACCAGTCGCAAGGTGTGTGCGTTCTACCGATCGGGATCATCGAGAAGCATGGGCCTCATTTGCCGTTGGGCACTGACCTGCTCGATGTGCGATTCGCCGTTATGAACGCCGTCCAGCAGGAGTATGCAGTGGTGTTTCCGGAGTACTACTTCGGACAGATCTTTGAAGCGCAGCAGGAGCCAGGCACCGTCGCCTACAGTCTGAGCACGCAGCTCACCCTGCTGCAGGAAACGGTGAAAGAGATGGCGCGCAACGGCTGCAAGAAGGTAATGCTGGTCAACGGCCATGGCGGCAACGAGAGCCTACTGCCGCTGTTTGCGCAAGCGCAACTGGCGACACCGCGCGACTACGTCGTCTACGTGTTTGGGCTGCCGCACCTGAACGTTCCGGGGCGTCCCGCGGTGAAGACCGGCGGTAACGACATGCACGCGGGCGAGTCGGAGACGTCGCACATGATGGTGGCGCGGCCCGACCTGGTACATCTTGATCGTGCCGACAGCGAGTCGGGAGCTGACCAAGACCGTTTGCAGCTTCCGGACACGGTGTACACGGGAATCTGGTGGTATGCGAAGTTTCCGGACCACTACTCGGGTAAGGGATCGGCGGCGAATAAGGAGCTCGGAGAGTTCGATCAGCAGACCTGGTCGAGCGAGATTGCGGAAGCGATTAGAGCTATAAAAGCGGACCAGAAGGCGCTCAAGCTGCAGAATGAGTTCTTCGAGAAGACGCAGCATCCGCTGGACACGAAGCAGTAGACGTTTTTCATTCCCATCCTTTACGCCAAACAGAAGGCGCAAAGGATGGAGTACCCACACCATTGCTTGGCCGAGCTGGGCATCCGTGGTTGCCTCGCCGCGACCAAGACGTTTATCGTACCGTGCAGCTATGCCGAAGAAATCTGTATCCAAGCAGCACACCAAGACCTCAGTGAGGCGAGGCGTGTCCGCAAAAGCAGCCAGGTCAGCGCAGTCGCAGCCCTCGCAGCGCACGTATGAAATCCCCGACTACCGTCTCGAGCGGCCGGAGTTTCGCGTGTACCAATGCGGCGAAGGCGTTGTGGAGTACCGAATCGAAGGCGATTTGAGCGCGGCTACTCCCCCGATTCGCGATTCGAAATATCTTACCCACGAGCAGTGCATCGAGATCTACCGCTGGATGCTACTGAACCGGCGAATGGAGGCGGCGCTCGAAAACCTCTACAAACAAGGCAAAGTGGTCGGCGGAGTGTACTTCGGCCTGGGACAGGAGGGCTGCTCGTGCGCTTCTTCCTACGCTCTGCAAAAAGACGACTGGCTTGGGCCGATGATTCGCAATCAGGGCGCTATGCTAGTGCGCGGCTTCGGCCCAGGCGACGTGATGCGGCAATACATGGCGAAGGCCGATTCGCCGACGTTTGGCCGCGATGCGTCGTCACACTTTGGCGACTGGGAGCGCCGACACGTGTGTGCTCCGATCTCGATGCTGGGTGAGCTGGTCGGCGTGATGGCGGGTGTTTGCTTGGGCGCGCGATTGCAGGGCAAGAACATTGTGGGGCTTACTTACATCGGCGACGGCGGGCAATCGACGGGCGTCACGTACGAGAGCATCAACTTCGCTGCTGTGCAGAAGCTGGGGCTGGTGCTGATTGTGGAGAACAATTTGTGGGGCTACTCCACGCCCAGCGAAATGCAGTTCTGTGTGAAAGACCTCGCCGAGCGGGCGATCGCTTACGGAATTCCCGGAGTGATCGTCGATGGAACCGACCCCTGCCAGGTGTACGACGCCACACAGGAAGCTTGCGAGCGAGCGCGGCGTGGCGAGGGTCCTACGATTATCGAAGCCAAGATGATGCGTATGAAAGGCCATGCCATTCATGACGCCGCGCAGTATGTTCCAGCGAAGCTGTTTGAGTACTGGCGGGCGCGCGATCCCATCGCCCGGTTTGAGAACTACCTCGTCAAGGTAAAGCGCTGGCTCACACCTGACGCCAACCAAAAGCTGATCGACGAGGTGGAGCAACTGGTGCAAGCCGAGCGCGAGGCGGCCATCGCGTCGGCGATGCCTGATCCGAAGACGGATCGCAACCATCAGGGTGTGTACTGCGATGCGAGCTGTCACACGATCAAGCCGCTGTACGGCCCAGTCATGAAGACTCTGCGCGAGCAGACGACTGCTGCCCATCACCAAGAATCGGCGGTGCACCTGAAGTGAGAACCTTGCAAGGACTGTCCATTCCTCGATGAAGCACCTCTTCATATGCATTACTGCAGTCGCATTTTTCTCGACGGCACATGCCGAGCTGCCGTTCAAGAAGAAGCCGCAGGAGTTCCTGACGCGCAAGCCGGGTGAAACCGCGCAGACACTGCGCAACGGCACCCCGGTGCAGCGCAACGACCTCGCTCTTGAGTTGGGAATCCTCGCGCCGAACCCCTCGGGCACTGGGGCCAAATCGAATTCTCCTTGTACTGATTTCAACCACGTGGAGGAAAAGCCGGTAACGCTGCGTGCCGACGCAGACAATGTAGTACTGCTGGCGGAGTCGACCGCATGCGACTCGTTGTATGTTGTAGTGTTCGACAGGGCGCCGAAGTCGGAATGGCGGCATGTGCAGACGCTCAGGCTGATGGCGAGAACGCAACCTCCTGAGGTCAGCTTCGCCGAGCTCGTTCAGCCGGGCATCTCCGAGATCCTGGTACACAAGGAGATCACTTCCGACAGCGGCAACGTCCGCGAACAGGATTTCGTTGTGCTGAAGATGATTCGGGACCGGATCGAAACTGTTTTGGATACCACGGAGCAGAGTGAAATCACTTTGACGAACCGCTCGCCGGAGGAATTGGACAATCTTCAGCAGACGCAGAAGTCGACATTCGATCTGCTGAAGTCGCCGCCGAATTCAGCCGCGACGTACCGGCTGCTGGAAAAGGAAGTCATCACCGACAACAGAACGACGATCACGCGGTTTCGGGTGTGGACGTGGGACCCGCAGCAGGCACGGTTTCGCCCCGCGCCGTTCGATGCGGGGAACGCGCGTCCGGCGCCGCCACAGAAGAAGCCCGCAGAGGCGAAGCCCAACTAATGTGATCGTCTCCACCTATCTTCCAAAGGAGCTAACTATGGCGCCTGTCACCTATCTCGAAGCAATCCGCCAGGGAATCTGGGAAGAAATGGAGCATGACCCGTCCGTGTTCTGCATCGGCGAGGACATCGGCGTGTATGGAGGTGCGTTTAAGGTGACAGAGGGCCTGATTGACCGGTTCGGCCCGGCGCGTGTGGTCGATACGCCGATCTCTGAGATGGCCATCGTGAACGCCAGCTTTGGTGCGGCGCTAACCGGCCTGCGTCCTGTCGCCGAATTCCAGTTCATGGATTTCATGGGTTGCGCCTTCAACCAGATCGTAAATCTCTTGGCCAAGGCGCATTTTCGCTGGGGAGCCCCCGTTCCGGTCGTTCTGCGCGGGCCTTCAGGCGGCGGAGTGCATGGCGGACCGTTTCACTCGCAGAATCCGGAAACGTATTTCGCGCATACGCCGGGGCTGAAGGTGGTGTGTCCGGCGAGCGCATACGATGCCAAAGGATTAATCAAGTCGGCGATTCGCGACAACAATCCAGTACTTTTTTTTGAGCACAAGTTTCTCTATCGGCGCATCAAAGAAGAACTGCCCGGCGAAGACTACACCGTTCCTATAGGAAAGGCGCGTGTCGTGCGCGAAGGGGGCGACGTCAGCGTGATTACCTACGCGGCCATGGTCTATGTCGCGCTGGAAGCCGCGGAAATCCTGGCGAAAGAAGGCATTGAACTAGAAGTCGTTGATCTTCGCACGGTGATGCCGCTGGATCGCGATGCCATTCGCGAGGCCGTAGAAAAAACGAATCGCGTGATCGTCCTGCATGAAGACACGAAGACCGGTGGGATCGGCGGCGAAGTTGCCGCTGTCATCAACGAGGAGTGCTTCGACGCGCTAGATTCTCCTGTCGTGCGCATCGCCTCAGCCGACACTCCCATACCATTTTCACCGCCGCTAGAAGAGGCGTTCCTCCCCAAGGTTGAAGATGTGGTGCGAGAGGCCCGGTGGTTGCGGAGCTACTGAAGCTGAGTAATGACAGCCCATGTACTTCGCAAGACGTTACCATTCTTAACGTCAGCGGAAGCCCTGTGATTTAATCTTAACTTTCCCAACATCACCCTACAGATCAAGGAGAACCATGCGCGGATTTCTTTCGGGTGTCATCATCACACTACTCGTCATTGTCTGCGGTGGCTACTGGTACGTGAGTACCGGTCGCGTCGACTCGCGGGCCATTCCTAACCGGCCGACTCAGTTTGAGCGGCGCACTGCCAACCATGCCGTTGACGAGTGGGTGGACGCCCATGCTCCTAAGCAGGACAACCCGTTTCCGCCAACGATGGAGAACATCATGGACGGCTCCATGATCTATGACAAACATTGCGCCCTTTGCCACGGCAGCCTGAAGGAACCGAATTCACCGCTGAGGGACAAGTTTTTCCCAGCGGTTCCGCAGCTGGTGGCACGAACACCCGACGATCCGGATGCGAACTTCTTTTACGTCACGAAATACGGAATCAAGTTGTCCGCCATGCCAGGGTGGGACGGCGTATTGACAGACGACGAAATCTGGAAGGCAGTATTGTTCATCAAGAACTCGGCCAAGATGAAGGACACGCCAGCGCAAGGTCAGCCGCAATCAGCTCCGCAATAGAAAGGGCCTCTCGAGGCGTAGAAATGCCGCCGACTTGGCGGCATTTCTATTTAAGCATCTGCGAGACTCCGAGTGTTCTTCTCGGAGGAGAACTAATCTGAGGGGCTAAAGCCCAGAATTTTTCAGCATCCTGCGGCACGAGTAAAGTCCTTCCCTGACGCGATACTTTCGCTCAAACCTCAAACGCACGGCACGAGAACGTTTCGTCAGCTGCTCAGCTGTTAGGCCTCACGTAAGTCACTTTGCCGCTGGTCTTAAGCTTGAAGGCGTCGTTAGGGGTTTTCTCGTTGATCTTGATGTCGCTGTACTTGGCGAGCCGGTAATCGCCCGAGGGCTCGTTAAAAAGTTGCTGTACGCTCACGCCCCGCGCAGGATCGATCCATAGCGTTATGGTCGGGAACATGTTGGCGACCTTCTGCGACTTAGGCTTTAGCTCCAACTTGGCGGCATTGATTCCCTGCACCTGCTCCATTCCTGCGTAGTTCACGTCGAACGATTTGGCCAGATCGTGGCCGCGTCCACCGAATCCCAGTACAAGAAATGTCTCAAAATCGGCTTTATTCTTGCCGGCGTTGTACTCCGTGACCTGCCCTGCCTTGGGGACGTACACACTCACCACTTCGCCGTTGAATAAGACGTATTTCTTGTCAGGCAGGTTGATGTCGGCCGCCATCTCAACTTGGGCGCCCTGCCGGCGGAAGTACATCGTGCCTTTCTGCAAGTCGTGTTCATCCACGACCTTCTGATACTGATCCCAAACGAAGTCTGTCTGCGCGGTGTGGAAGCTGGCCGCAGCCTTGTCCATTGCGTTCAATACAGATTCGAGGTCTTGCGCCTGGGCGAGCAAGGTTCCACAGAAGAGGGCAACCGCTAAAAGCCTGAGTCTCTGTTTCACGTTCTTATCCTTGGCTGAGAGGTCTTACCGGTGTCCCCAGACTCTGTAGGCAACCACGGTGCGCTTGTCGTTGCGCACAGCTTCATATCGGTCGATGCGAATTTCCCCGGCAATCGGCTCGATGGCGCGCGACAGTTCCTCGCGCATTTCATCATCGTTACCGGGTTTGATGGCGGCCGCATCCACGGTATAGATGAAACCGCTTCCTTCCGGTTTCACCAGCACCTCGGTTTGATGCGGCGAGCGGGGCACCGGCTTATCGCGGAAATTGATCCACAACGGAGCCAGAAAGATGAATGCCAGGATGAGCGTGACCATCACGTCGTAATGCACGCTACCGCGGGGATACATCCACCAGATGTAGCCCCGAATGGTTTCGCCAACTTTGCCCATCGCTATTTTAAGTGTAGAGAGGCGAGGGGGGGAGTGCAAGAACGGCGATTGTCCGGGTTGTGGTTTTCACCACGGAGGCACCGAGGACACGGAGCTGGTCTTCTGATTTTTTTCTTCTCTGTGTTTTGCCGTGTCTCTGTGCTGAATTCTTCTTGTGCATTGTGGGATTAGGTGTGCAATTCCACGACCGTCGCGCCGCCTCCACCCTCGTTCTGGGGAGGCTCCGTAACATTGGCCACGTGCGGATGCTGTCGCAGGAACTGACGCAGCGCCTTACGAAGCACGCCCATGCCGCTGCCGTGAACGACTCTTACGCGTCCCACACCGGCGAGGAATGCGCGATCCACAAACTTTTCGACAGCGCTGGTGGCCTCATCGACGGTTTGGCCGATAACATTGATTTCCGTGGGCACGCTGTCATCCTCCTCGGAGAGCGATACCCCGATGCCACGTGAACGTGCAGCAGCTACGGGATTCGCGCCCGCGCTGGCGATGACGGCTGCCACATCGTCGCGCGGCACTTTCATCTTCATGGGACCGACGGCCACCTCGAACCAATCGTCATCGAGGTGGCGAAGCACTTTTGCATCGCGACCCAGCGAGCGCAAACGGACAGTGTCGCCGACAGAAACGTCTTCCACGATATGCGGGCGAGCGTTTCTGTCGCCGGTATCAGAGCCAGTGGTGTGGGCCACGACCGTGGAGTCGAATTGTTCGCGAAACTCACGGCGCAGCTTGGCAATGCGGCGCTCTGCATCTTTGGAGAGCTTGAGCGCCTGGGCACGGTCCTGCACGGCGTTCACCGTTTCGCGGGCGCGATATTCGAAGTCGCGCAGCACGCTTTCCAGCTTCCTTTCCAGCTCGCGGACTTTTTCGCGCTGCTCTCTCTTTCCTTCCTGTGCCAATTGGTCGCGCTGGCGGGCAATCTCCTGTTCGCGTGTGCGAAGTGCAGCCCGCTCGATGTCGAGCTCACGAAGTTGCGCATGAAGTCGGTCGAGAAAGCGCGCGACATCCTGGGTTTGCGACGAAAGCTTTTCCCGGGCGCGCCTGACGATCGGCGCATTCAACCCCAGCTGCTGTGCGACGTTGATTCCCGCCGATGCTCCGGGAACGCCGATGCGCAACTCGTAAGTGGGCGCCAGTGTGCGCTCGTCGAAACCGACCGCCGCATTCAGGACGTCGGGCGTGTTTGCGGCGTAAACCTTGAGCGCTGTGTGGTGCGTGGAAATGATGCTCAGGCAACGTATCTGCAGGAAGAATTCGGCGATTGACACCGCCAGAGCTGCGCCTTCCTCTGGATCTGTGGCCGAGCCGAGCTCATCCAGAAGAACCAGCGAGGCCGCCGTTGCTTGGTTCGAGATGAAGTCGATGTTGGCGACGTGTGCTGAGAAGGTCGAAAGGTTTTGCTCGATGGACTGATAATCGCCGATATCGGCGAAGACGCCGTCAAAGACCGGTAACTCCGCCCGCTCGGCAGGAACCGGAATTCCCGACTGCGCCATCAGAACGAGCAGGCCGAGGGTCTTCAGCGCGACGGTCTTTCCGCCGGTGTTGGGACCGCTGATGACTAGCTGGCGTTGATTGCCTTTCAACTCGACGGTAATGGGAACAACCGTCGCGCCTCTCGGCCTGAGCGTGCGCTCCAGCAGAGGATGGCGTGACTTGCGCAACACAAGCCCCGCGGATGGGCCTTCCGAAAGCAGCGTGACGGACACGCACTCGTAGTCCTGCGCGAAACGCGCCTTGGCGAACTGAAGCTCCAATTCAGACAGAACGGCTACGGCTGATTCCAGCTCCGAGGCTTGCTCGCCAATCCGCGCAGTCATGTCGAGCAAAATGCGGTGAATTTCGGCCTGTTCGTCGTCGAGCAGCCGGACCAGCTCATTGTTTTGCTCAATGGTTTCTAGGGGTTCGATAAAGACCGTCTGTCCACTCGACGAAGAGCCATGCGTGACGCCTTGCACGCGGCGCCGCTGCTCGGTTTTCACCGGAATGACGAAGCGCTCGCCACGAATGGTGATCAGCTCTTCCTGCACCGTTCCGCCTTCGGCCAGCTTGCGCAGATACGCCCGCAACGACTCCTGAATGGTGCGCCGCTGGCGTTCGACTTCGCGGCGGATGTGTGTCAGTTCCGGTGAAGCGCGGTCATCGAGTGTGCCGTCAGGCAGGATCTTATTGCGGAAGCTTCGCAGCAGCGGATTGAGGTCACCGATGTTGGCTGCGAGTTCGGTGACCACTTGCCATTGGCCTTGAATCGCGGTCGGCGGGTGCAGCGCTGCTTCGCGCCATTCCGCGGCGCGGTCGGCCAGCCGCAGGATGTCGTGTATTTCCGACAATTCAAGGACCGCCCCCTGAATGCGCGACTTGCCAATGAGCTGGCTTGGATCGACGAGGCCGTGGAAGTCGAAGCGGCCACCCGCTCGCAAATAACCGCGAAGCTCCTCCGTCAATTGCTGTTGGCACTCGATCCATTGGCGGTCGCGCGACGGGGCAAGTGCGGCAATGCGCGCGTGCCCCAAAGGAGAGACCACGTAAGCCGACAGCAATTGACGCAGATGGTCGAGCTCGAGCAGGCGCTCGCTGGTGTGCGTCATGGCAGAGGAACTATCCATCGCTCTTCCGTCCCATCCTAGCGTAATTGTCTCAGACCTCCTCGCGGTCAAATTCACCGGGCATTGAGGTTTTCTCGCGGGGCTGTGCTACCCGAATGGCGAGGGCGCGGTTACACTGTTTCGTGATCTCCGACAGGTCCGGTCAACCAGCTGGCTGAAAGGAGGACATTCGAGGTACTCATGAGCACCAACTACTCCGACGCATTCGTATTCTTCGGCGCTACCGGCGACCTTGCACACAAGAAGATTTTTCCCTCTTTGCAAAACATGATCAAACACGGATCCCTGAACACGCCGATTATTGGCGTGGCCAAGTCGGGCTGGACGGTGGAGCAGCTTCGCGAACGCGCCCGCGACGGCATCAATAAATTCGGTGGCGGCGTCGATGAGGCTGCATTCAAGAAGCTTTGCGAGCTGTTGCAATACATCGACGGCGACTACAACTCCGACGACACCTACAGGAAGCTGCGCACTCAACTTGGCTCCGCTGAGTGTCCTACTCATTACTTAGCGATTCCACCGACAATGTTCTCGGTTGTGGTGAAGGGGCTGGCGGGAGCAGGGTGTGCGACCAACGCACGCGTCGTCGTGGAGAAACCTTTTGGTCGCGACCTGGTATCGGCACGCAAGCTGAATGACACGTTGCATCAAGCTTTTCCTGAAGATCACATCTTTCGCATTGACCATTACCTCGGCAAGGAAGCTGTCGAGAACCTGTTGATCTTCCGCTTCGCGAACAGCTTCCTGGAGCCGATCTGGAACCGCAACTACGTTCACAGCGTGCAGATCACCATGGCCGAGGCTTTCGGCGTGGAAGGCCGCGGCAAGTTCTATGAGGAGGCCGGAGCCATTCGCGATGTCGTGCAGAATCACATGCTCGAGGTTGTGTCATACCTTGCTATGGAACCGCCGACAACGATGTATGTGGATTCGGTGCGCGACGAACAGGTGAAGGTTTTTCGTACAATTCCGCCGTTGAGTCCAGCCAATATCGTGCGTGGCCAGTTTCATGGCTACCGCAGCGAGCCCGGTGTCGATGCGAACTCGGACGTAGAAACATTCGCGGCGGTGCGGCTGGAGGTCGATAGCTGGCGGTGGTCGGGCGTACCGTTTTTAATTCGTGCTGGAAAGAGGCTGCCTATTACCGCGACTGAAGTCTTCGTGAAATTGCGGAAGCCGCCGCTGGCCAAAGTCGGCGCCGACGGACGTAATTATTTCCGTTTCCGCCTGGGGCCCGATTTCGAACTCGCCGAGGGTGCGCGGGTAAAGCGACCCGGGCCGCTATTGGCGCCCATGCCTGTCGAGCTGTCAGCGGTGAAATACGCCGCAAGCGACGAAATGGAAGCCTATGAGCGTCTGTTGACCGATGCCATGAAAGGCGACCAGTTGCTTTTCGTTCGCCAGGATGCAGTCGAGGCGGCGTGGGCCATCGTCGAGCCGATCCTGGGTGACTGTTGCCCGGTGCAGTTTTACGAGCCTGGTACCTGGGGGCCGCCAGATTCGCGTGAGTTAGCTGCCGATATCGGCGGATGGCACGATCCGGCATAAGAGCTCAAAGCACCCGGGTGCCTGATACAAATGGATTCCCGGTGATGATGAAGCGCAGGGGGCGGTCTGCGGCTTTGGTGACTCCGATGCGCGGAGTCGTTCGGACTTGGGCAACCGAATAGCTGTCGTCGGCAAACCACAGGTCGGAGCCCATGCCGGTCAGGTCTTTCCCGTTATCCCGTGCTCGCGTGATGCCCAGCGCCTGCGACAAGCGTCCCGGCCCGCTGGAGATCAGCCTTCGTTGTGCCAATGTCGGTGCGGCTACGATCGGAACGTGTCTCGCTTCAGCCATGGTTCTTACACCAAGCACGGGCTCGAGCGCACGCAGCAGCACGCAACCTGCATTGCCCGCCGGCATGCAAGAGACGTTGGTGCAGTAGTGGTTCCCATAAATGAAATAGACGTAAGCGTGACCGGGCGGGCCGAACAGTACTGCGTTACGCTCGGTACGTCCCGCGAAGGCATGGGCTGCGGGATCCTCGGCGCCGAGATAGGCCTCGCACTCCACCACACGACCAGCGAGTAAGTTGCGGCCTTCGCGGCGCACCAGCAGCTTGCCCAGTAATTCGTGAGCGACGGTGCGGGCACGGCGATTGAAGAAATCGCGCGGCAAACGAGGAGCCGCGCGCAACGAGGCGGCTGAGAGGGTGGCAGGAGCATCCATTACAATCAAAAGTGAACCATGAACCAGATGATCTTTGCCAACCTGGTGCACCGTCCCTTCCGCACCATCATCAGCGTCGTCGCTGTTGCCGTGGAGGTAACGCTGATTCTCCTGATCGTCGGCCTTTCCATCGGCATGTTGAATGACGCAAAGAACCGCCAGGTGGGTATTGGCGCCGACATCATGGTCCAGCCGCCAGGCTCGTCGCTGCTGATGGGCGTCAGCGGAGCGCCGGTTTCCATCAAGGTTGCCGACAGGCTTCGTCAGCTTGACCACGTGGTCGCGGTCACTCCGGTGGTGACGCAGCTTTCTACTGCCGGGAATCTTGAGGTAATCGATGGCATCGACCTGCAGTCATTCGAAGCCGTAGGTGGGCCCATCCATTACATCTCGGGTGGGCCGTTCCAGGGGTCTAATGACATGCTCGTCGACGACTATGTGGCCGCCGCCAAGAACCTGAAGATCGGTGACTCCATGGAGAACCTGAATCATACATTTCGGGTGGTTGGTGTGGTCGATCACGGCCGCGGCGCGCGCAAATTTCTTCCCATAGCCACGCTCCAGGACATCATCGGCGCGCAAGGCAAAGCGTCGATTTTTTATGTTAAGGTGGACGCTCCCAACAACGCCGACATTGTGGTCAAGGAAATCAAGGCTGTTCCTGGAATGCAGCAGTACGGGGTCCACTCGCTGAAGGAGTACCTCAGCCTGATGAGCTCCAGCAGTATTCCCGGGCTCTCGACGTTCATCAACGTGGTGATCGGCATCTCCATGGTGATCGGCTTCATCGTCATCTTCCAGGCCATGTACGCGGCGGTTATGGAGCGCACCCGCGAGATCGGAATCCTGAAGTCACTGGGGGCAGGTAAGCTCTACATCGTGAACGTGATTCTGCGGGAGACGCTGTTGATCTCCATTGGCGGGATCATCCTCGGAATCGCCGTGAGCTACGGCGCGCGCGTAGGGCTGCACCACAAGTTCCAAACGCTCCCCATCCTGATCACGCCAGAGTGGCTTGTGCGCGCAACCATCATCGCCATCATCGGATCGATGCTGGGGGCGTTCTATCCGGCGCTAAAAGCGGCGCAGAAAGATCCGATCGACGCGCTGGCGTACGAGTAACTATCTCGCGTAAACGCTTGTCGAAATCCCCGGCCAGCCAGTTAACCCAGCGACTCTCGCATGCTTCTCGACAACCGCCAGCACGCGCTCTTCCACGCCTTCGTCGAGGGACTGTCGGCTGCGAATTCTGGGCTTTTTACGGACAATTGACGGCTGACAGCTGAATCATATCCGCATCGGCATCACGACGTAGCGATACTTGAAACCATCGTCGCTGCCGTCTTCGGGACGCATCTGGCCGGCGGACTGGGCATCCTTGAACTCCAAGCGTATCTCGCCCGCGCTTGCGGCCTTAAGGAAATCAATCAGGTACTCGGAATTGAAGCCGATGGTCATCGGGTCGGCCGAGTAAGCCGTCTCGATCGAGTCTTCCGATTCGCCGGCCTCGGTCGACGACGAGGAAATCTTTAGCTCGTTTTTGTCGAGTTTCAGCCGAATCGCGCGCGAGCGTTCATCGGCAAACTGGGCCACGCGCTGGATGGCGGTACTGAGATCTCCGCCATGCACCACTACAGCTTTTCCGGTTTCGCGCGGAAGGACCGCTTCGTAGTTGGGAAATTGTCCGGTCAGCTGTCGTGATGTCAACAGCCGCTCACCGGTGCGAAAGAAGAGGGTGGCGTCATCCTTCGCGAATTCAACGAATTCCGCATCGCTGTTCTGTAACAGGGAGAACAGTTCGCTCATTGCTTTCTTTGGGATGAGCGTTTTGTTTTCGCCCGAGACGTCAAATTGCTCGCCGGTTTTCTCGATGTGCGCCAGGCGATGGCCATCAGTGGCAACCATCGTGATGGACTCGGGCTTGAGCACCATGAGTCCACCGTTCAGCGTGTAGCGCGACTCTTCGTTCGAGATGGCGAAGATCGTCCGCCCGATCATGTTGCGCAAGGTTTGTGCCGGAATCTTGACAGGACCGGTCGAGGGAAACGCAGGTAATCCCGGGAAGTTCGCCCGGGCCATGCCAACCATCTTGGTATTGGAGCGCCCTGAGCGAATGTTGACCCAATGGTTCTCCAACAGCTTGATGGAGATGTCGCCATCGGGCAGCAGCTTCACATAGTCGTAGAGCTTTCGAGCAGGAATGGTGCAGGCGCCCTCGCGCTTCACCTTGGCGGCGCAGGAAGTACGGAGACTCAAATCCAAATCAGTAGCCGTGATAGTGAGCCGATCGTTCCCGGCCTCGAACAGGAAGTTGGAGAGGATAGGAATCGTGGTTTTGCGTTCCACGACGCCCTGGGTGGCAGTCAGTTCTCTAAGCAACTCGAACTTGCTGACGCTGATTTCCATCCCTGTTCCCTGGATCGCTCCGGTTGCTCCAGCTGCCATTTGGTCCGCCTTTTATCATCGCGTCCTGACCTCATCGTAGGTTCACGGGGGCGTGAAGATTGGAGGATTCGCGACTTCTGCATTTCCTTATATCAAATAAAAATCTTATAAAACAGTAGTATCCGTAAGACCTCTGAAAAAGTGGAAAAAGCGCCTAAAACCGCTGGCGCCAAGGTTCCTGAACCGAACTCGATGCGGGAAAAAGGAAAGCAACTCTGAGGCAGATTGTGGCCAACGAGTGCCGTGCTGAATTGCGGTGGAGTTCTTCGACACAGTTCACAGTCGATCCACAGGCCATCACTCGGAAAACCGGACGCCAAAAGTGAAAAACCGCGCCAGAGGCGCGGTCTATCCACCCAAAACTTCAGTAAGTTTGTTCAGCAGCCTGTTCAAATCCTTGTCGGTCTTGCGCTGCTCTGCAATCTTCTCGACAGAATGCAACACGGTGGTGTGATGTTTGCCCCCAAACTGGCGTCCGATCTCCGGCAGCGACGCCTCGGTCAATTGCTTGGCGAGGTACATGGCAATCTGGCGCGGAAACACAATCGAGTGCGAGTTATTCTTCGCCTTGATCTCCGCCGGGCGGAGACCGAACTGATCCGAGACCGCCCGCTGAATCGCCTCGATCGTGATTTTTCGCACTTGCGAGTCGATGAGGTTCTTTAACACCTCCTGCGCGGTAAGCATGCTGAGGTCACGACCGGTGAGGGAGACGAACGCCGTAAGGCGGATCAGCGCGCCTTCCAGTTCGCGCACGTTGCTGCGGATGTTGGACGCGATATAGAGCGCCACATCGGTTGGCAGAAGGACCCGCTCGGTTTCCGCTTTCTTCTGCAGGATGGCAACTTTGGTCTCTAGGTCGGGCGGCTGAATGTCGGCGATCAGTCCCCATTCGAAGCGGCTTCGCAGGCGGTCCTCGATCTCGGCCAGCTCTTTGGGCGGACGATCACTGGCAATCACGATTTGCCGCATTGATTCGTGCAGCGTGTTGAAGGTGTGAAAAAACTCCTCCTGGGTACGCTCCTTGCTGGCGAGGAACTGAATATCGTCCACCAGCAGTACGTCCATCGTGCGGTACTTGTCGCGGAAGCTGGTCATCTTGTTGTTCCGCAAGGCATTGATCATCTCGTTGGTGAACTTTTCGGCAGAGACATAGCAGATGGCCATCTGCGGCTGGCGCTTCTTGATCTCGTGACCGATAGCCTGCATCAAGTGGGTCTTGCCCATGCCAACGCCGCCGTACAGGAATAGCGGGTTGTAAGCCTTGGAGGGTCGTTCGGCGACCGCCCGCGCCGCGGCATGGGCGAACTGATTTCCCGAACCAATGACGAAGCCATCGAATGTGTACTTGGGATTGAGTTGCGCTGCGCTGTCCCAATCAAAGCTCTTTTGTCGTGCTCCAACTACCGCGCCGTCGGTCGCAGACTGCGATGCCACCTGGTCTTCCCCGCGGCGCCCATCATGGGCTGGATCGGTCTTCTTGCGCTGATCGGGATCGGTGACGAACTCGACATCTTGATATTCGAGGCCAAGGTTCTCGATTGCCTCGCTGATTAGGTCGCCGTATTTTTCCCCGATGTGGCAGAAATCCGGATTGGGCACGCGTACAAACAAGGTGGGGCCCTGGGAATGAGAAAAACGTGTGGGTTTCAGCCAGGTTTCGTACGAGTGCCGGTTGATTTTCTTTTCCAGTGCACCGAGAACGAGCACCCAAGGATTGGGGGAAGCACTTCCAAAATAAGACATAGCAAACTCAACCCGGAGGCCAAATGCCTCGAATCGCATCTACTGCTATTCCGGGGGGAACAGCGTGATTCCGCCCCTCGATTCAGGAGAAAGTGAAGATCCGCAACCGAAGAGGCCACAGTGAGTGCATTTCACGAGAAATGCTTTGAAATGTTTTTCGCTGTGACTGCATGGCATCGTAGCAGAAAAAATCCACAGCACAAGATGCTGATTGCACTGCCCATGGTGACACAAGGTGCGAGTGATTGATTTCGGGAATGTTATCGGCAAAAAATTTTTTTTGCTGCAGCACATGTGGTGCAAAAAACGCAAAAACATGAGTCGGCATAACACTGCAACCGAAGTGCTACCTGCTCGTTCACTCGAAGTTTGGCATCTCCTGCGAAAGTTGCGATGAGATTGTTGAAACCGATATACTTTAGGTTTGTCCCGAGTATCTTTTCGCTATTGAGGAGCGCAGTTCGTAATGCCTAAAAGGACATTCCAACCCAACCGTCGTCGCCGCTCTAAGACGCACGGATTTCGATCTCGCATGAAGACCAAGAGCGGTCGCGCGGTTTTGTCTCGCCGTCGCGCCAAAGGACGCAAGCGCGTCGCCGTGAAGCCAGGTTTCCGCGAGTAAGCACGCGTTCGGGACTTACAGCGAACGCTTTTCATCGAACACGACTGGTATCTGCAGAGATTTAGAACGGATGAGAGCCGGCGTGCCATGCAAACAGTAAACTCTGCTGGCCAGGGATTTCCCAGTTCGAAGCGGCTGTTACGTCGTGCGGACTTTCAGCGGGTGTACGAATTTGGCCGCCGGCAGTTTACCGGAAACATGACTGTATTCTTCCTGCGGCGGAATGCTTGCCCGGAAGAAGCGGGACCTTCGATCCGGGTCGGTTTTACCGTAGGACGCGTGCTGGGCGGTGCAGTCGAGCGGAATCGCATCCGGCGCAGAATGCGTGAGGCGGTTCGCATCCACTGGCCGGCGGAAACGGCGCCTGTCGACATTGTTTTCCATCCTCGCAAGCCGGTATTGAACCTGCCCTTTGAGGATGTGGCGCAGGAAGTGGCACGTGGTTTACAGTTGGCTCTCCAGCGCGCGCGTGTCGCGGGCGATGCCGGGCCGGTGAAGCCGTTGAAGCGGAAATGAAGGCAGCAGTTCAATTCGTATTGCGCGCTTATAAGCGATGGATTTCGCCGATGCTGCCCCATGCCTGCCGCTTCGTACCCACTTGCTCGGAATACGCCCATGAGGCGGTGGAACGCCACGGAGTTTTACGCGGCGCCAGGCTGGCCCTAGGGCGCCTGTTGCGGTGTCATCCGTTTTCCCGTGCGGGATACGATCCAGTGCCGCCCACGCCGCAGTGGTGCGCACGGTCTCACCAGAACATCGGGTCCGTTATGCCGAAACCGATAACCCGCCGCTACTGAATGGAACGTCACTTTGGCCGAATATAGGAACCCACAACAAGAACCCGGCGGTCAAAGCCGCATGCTCCCGGTGATGATAGCGGTCTTTGCGCTGTTGCTGGTGAGCCAGTACTTCTTGTTCAAAAACAAACCGAATACCACCGGTAATCGGCCCACACAGACGGCCGAATCGCCCGCCAAAGGCCCAGAATCGGCTGCCACCCCCACAGCGGCTGCACCGGAGACGACATCTTCGGCGACCGCGGCCCCAGCCAAAGCAGCAGCGGCCGAGTCCGAAACGGTCATCGACAATGACCTCTATCGCATTGTCTTCACCAATCGTGGTGCGCAAGCCAAATCGTGGGTGCTGAAGAAGTACAAGGACGACAGAGGCCAGCCATTGGATCTGGTCAACCACGAGTCGGCCAACTTGGGACTGCCGCTGAGTCTATTCGCCTACGACGATGCCCTGCGCGCGAAGGTCAACTCGGCCCTGTACGTTGCCAGTAGAAGCGGGAAAGTAGCAGCTCCGGGAGAGCTGAGCTTCGAGTTTTCCGACGGCACCGTAGCCGTTCACAAGACGATTCGTTTCGACAGCTCGTACGTGGTTTGGCTGGAAACATCGGTTACGGTAAATGGCAAGCTCGTGCAGGCATTTCCGGCGTGGCCTGCAGGGTTTGGCGACCAGGGGACCGCACCATCATGGGCCTCGGCGCGCATCGACTACTTTTCAGGTGACAAAGTCGAGCGGCTGACCACGAAGAAAATCAGCGGCGGCAATACTCTGCGCGGACCGTTTCAATGGGCCGGGCCTCAGGACCAGTACTTCGCCGCCATATTTCTGCCTGACCAGCCGACCCAGGCGGCGATGGTAACGTTCCGCAACGCCATCCAGGTTCCTAAAGATCCCGCCAGGCCCGATCGCAACAACCTGACGAGAGTGGAAGTGCTCGGCGCGGCGGTCGGCGATGTCAATGGCATTACGCGCGAGCGCCTCTTTGTGGGTCCGAAGGCTCTCGATGTCCTCGCCACCGTTCACGCCAACCAGTTGAATGGCGAGCCCGGCGGCCCGGACCTGACCCATGCCGTCGATTTCGGCTTCTTCAGTCTGATTGCCCGTCCGCTCTTCCTTTGGCTGCTGTGGACGCACGACCACATCGCTCCAAACTGGGGCGTGTCCATCATCATCCTGACGGTCATCATCAACCTCGCCCTGCTGCCGCTACGCATCACCAGCATGAGGTCCGCCTTGAAGATGCAGAAACTCCAGCCGCAGATGAAGGCCATTCAGGAGAAGTACAAGAAGTATCCGATGCGCGATCCGCGGCGGGCCGAGATGAACGCAGAAATTTCAGCGCTGTACAAGGAGCATGGCGCGAACCCAGCCGGAGGCTGCTTGCCGCTCGTGATCCAGATGCCCTTCCTGTTTGCGTTTTACTCGATGCTGGGGGTTGCGATCGAACTGCGCCAGGCGCCGTTCCTCTGGCTGCATGATTTGTCGTCACCCGACAAGATGTTCATCTTGCCGGTGCTGATTGTGATCAGCACGCTTTTCGTGCAAAAGATGACGCCGAACGCCGGCATGGACCCGGCTCAGCAGCGCATGATGACCTTCATGATGCCCGCCATGCTGGGCTTCTTCAGTTGGTCGCTGGCCTCAGGGCTTAGCCTTTACTGGGTGGTCGGCAACGTGATCGCGATTATTCAGCAGTACACCATGAACCGCACAGGGCTGGGCAAAGAGATGCGCGCCGAGATGGAGAAGCGGGCGCGAAAGGCCGCGAAGTAGGGAATTCCTGAGCTGCTATGCCGATAACTGACAAGATTGCCGCCGCCAAGAAAATCAGCGAACTGTTGAACGGAATCATCGCCACCGGTGACTTCCACCTGCGCTACAAGATCATGGTCGACCCGCCCGCCGTAGACCAGGAGTTCTCCCACCCGGATATCAAGGTGGAGCTTTCAGGCGCCGACAGCCCACTGGTGAAAGAGCGTGGAGGCGAATTGCTGCGGGCTTTCGAGCAGGTTGCGCTGGAAATGTTGCGGCTTGGTCCCGACGAGCACGACAAGGTCGTTTTCGACTGTGAAAACTTCCGCGCTGCCCGCATGCAGGAGTTGCGCCTGTCGGCCAATCACGCTGCCGAACGAGTACGCGAGAGTGGCATGCCCTATGCCTTCGCCCCTATGTCATCGCGCGAGCGCCGTATCGTGCATCTCGCCCTTCGCGATCTGCAAGACCTGCGCACCGAAAGTGCCGGCGAAGCTCTGCAGCGATACGTGGTCGTCTATCCGAAGGACTACAAAGGCAAACCCCCGGCCCCCGCGCCGTCGCGGAGGCGGTAAGAGCTTCCCGATGGTCATCCTCAGCGAAGCGAGCGCAGGGAGCGGAATCAAGGGACCCTTTTGAGCGACATAGCCCGGGTTGTGTGGTTTCTCTTTCTCGATGTCCTCCGTGTTCTCCGTGGTGAATAATCAGATTCAATGCACCTCGATGACACCATCGTCGCCATTGCCACGCCTCCCGGACGCGGTGGCATCGGAGTCGTACGGCTGTCAGGTACCGAAGCAAAGAACATCGCGCAACCAATGCTGCGTCTGGCGCATGCAAACGAGCTCCAGCCGAATCGCGCCCACTTGGGTGAGCTGATTGATCCGTCGACGAATGACCGCATCGACGAGGTCGTGGTGACCTACTTCGCCAAGCCGCACTCCTACACCACAGACGATGTTGTCGAAATTTCCTGTCACGGCTCGCCGGTGGTTCTTCGACATGTTGTCGAGATCGCACTGGCTCGCGGCGCGCGCCTGGCGGTTCCCGGCGAGTTCACCATGCGGGCTTTCCTCAATGGCCGCATTGACCTAACCCAGGCAGAAGCGGTCCGCGACCTGATCGACTCGCAGACCCTGTACCAGGCACAGGTCGCAGCCCGCCAGCTCGACGGCGCGCTCTCGAAACGGCTGCAGCCCATCAAGCAGAAATTGATCGACCTCATCGCGGTTATGGAAGCCGGCATCGACTTCGCCGAAGACGATGTGTCTGTCATTCCTGATTACGAGATCCTCGACCGGATCGCCGAAATACACGCTCCGCTCGAGCAGCTTCTGGCCAGCTTCACCTATGGCAAGGTCGTGCATGAGGGACTCACGCTGGCCATAGTGGGACGACCGAACGTCGGGAAGTCGAGCCTGTTCAATCGCTTGGTCGAGCACGAGCGCGCCATCGTTACTGCGGCGCCGGGTACCACGCGTGATCTGGTCACCGAAACGGTTTCCATCGGCGGAATTCCTGTGCATCTCGTGGACACTGCCGGTATCCGCGACGCGCTTGATGAAGCTGAAAGCATCGGAGTGCGCAAGTCCATGGAGGCCCTCGCCGATGCGGATATCGTTCTCGTAGTGCTGGACGCGTCGCATCCGCCCAGCGACGATGCCGCGCGCCGCCGCGACGCCGAACTCGTCTCCGCCGTTGCACGCCGCCTGGCGATCGTAGTGCAGAACAAGATTGACGCAATCACGACAGCGCCGCTGCTTCCAGACGGCGGTCTGCAGGTCGTGATGACATCAGCGAAGACCGGCCAGGGCCTAGAACAACTGCGCGCGAAGATTCTCAAGCTTGCTGGCGGAGACGGCGTCACCCACCCCGAAAGCGGTTTTCTCACGAACGTCCGCCACCAGAAGCTTGTACAAGACTCGTTTGCCGCCCTCGACGCCGCGGTAGCCGCCGTGCCCCGCAAGACTCCCCATGAGATGATCCTGCTCGATCTCTACAACGCCCTCCGCCCGCTCGACGAAATCACCGGTGCCACGACCGCCGATGACATCCTGAACCTTATCTTCAGCTCGTTCTGTATCGGGAAGTAGACCTAGATTGACTTTTTGCAGCTTCTACGCGCAGGACTCTTGCCGCTGGTGCCCCAGTCACAGGCCTGAATTTTCCGATTGTGAGTGCCGATCCCACTCTTGACCGTTACGGCTGCAGCGTATTTGGTGAGCTGCTACTTTGCCATTACCCCCAGCGCCGCCCGGAAGATCGCGTCGAAGTTCTCCCGTCCTGCCGAAGCCACCGCGCGCTCCACCGCCTTCTCTGCCAACGTCCGCTGATAGCCCAGGTTCGTCAGCGCTGAGATGACATCCTGTTCAACCGCGGAAACAGCTGCCACAGCTTGCTGCGCGCCGAATCCTTCCAACTTATCGCGCAACTCCACGCACATACGCTCCGCAGTTTTCTTTCCGATTCCCGGAATGCGCGTCAGCCGCGCATGATCGTTGGCACGAATCGCTCCCACCATGTCCGACGTCGGCATACCGCTCAAGATTGTAATAGCCAGCTTCGGCCCGATACCACTCACGGTGATCAGCTTTTCGAAGAGCTGCTTCTCGTCCGCCCGCAGGAATCCGAACAGCGCGATTGCATCCTCTCGCACATGGATGTGGATATGCAGCGCAACATCACTTCCGACTGAAGGCAACGCGGAAAACGTCGGTACGCTGATGGCAACGTCATAGCCGACGCCACCTGCCTCAACAATGGCCTGGTTGGGATGCTTGGAGATCAGCTTTCCACGAAGATGGGCGATCATATTTCGTCGTCAGTTCTCAGTTGTCAGTGATCAGTTAAAGAACGTGGCCAGACTGACGACTGACACTGACTCCGCTACTGCCTTCTCCGGTGGTACACCGCGAACTCGTATCCCGGATTGGCTGGGAACAGCTCATTGATCTTTCGCAGTCGCTCGGCCAGTGCCGGCGGAGCCAGCAGCGGATAATCGCGCTCGCGCAGCTCCTGATAATCAACGTCGAGAAATAGCGACAGGCAGTACACCGCAATCGCATCGGCGAAGGTAGCCATGAGGTATTCATGCTTGGCCTTCTCCGCTTCAATGCTGTTGCTGGTCGCAATCTTGCGCAGCTCGTGAGCATCCATCGAGGTCTCACCCCGCACCTTGTCGGCGACTTGCTTCCAGACGAGATCGCTGAACTCCTGCGCCACACCGACGCGTTCTACGAAGTTGTGTCCAACGTTGATGAAGAATTCGAAGGCGATGGCGAAGCTGTCTTCCATCAGCCGGGTGGAGATGAAGACGTACTGCGAATCGCCCAGATTGTGGTTGCGATGGCAGATGGCGTTGTCGGCTAACTGAACATCGTAGCGGTCGGCAATCCGCGTCTCGTCACCAAGGTTCAAGGTAAGCGGTACAAAGTAATACGCCTTGCGGCTTAATGCGGCGGCGATAGTGCGGGGAACAGCACCAACCATGCGCTCCACGTCGCGCACGGCGTTGGTGACCTCACCCATGACGGCATAGCAAATCCCATTGCTCGCTTGCGAGACCGGCGCCACCCGTACTACTTCTGCCGGGGTTCTGGTTACGGCCTGGGTTGTTTGCACCATGAACGCTGATTGTAACGCACTGGACACAAACAGGTGCCGATAGCGATTCGCTTCATCGTATGGCCATCGGCTAACAGAAGGACACTATCCCTAGACTGTCAACGGCATGCAAGCGCGGACCGCACCAAACAAACCCTCGGTATCACTGTCAGACACGATTTGTTGACGCCTTCCACGGTTGACAATCCTTTTGCAGGTCCCTGACCCATTCATGACACCTCACTTCATCGGCGGACATAGGCTGACCATGTCGGCGCAAATTTCTTAACGAGATCGCCGAGAGTCGTTTCCGTACCGGAGTGTGAAGAATGGCAAGCAAGGACCGCACTGCAACCGCTGTAACTCCTGAGGCCGCAGGAGAAGACGTCAATTCCCAGCCCAGTCATGAAGTTCCGCGGCGCTCATTTCTCAAAGGAATGGGTGTGGCCGGAGTAGCTCTATCCGCCGGAGCCGTGTTGCCTTCGGTGCTCAATGCCCAGGGAACCAGCTCCTCAATCACCACCGGTGACGCGGCGATCCTGCGGTTCCTGGCCGCGGCAGAGATTCTGGAAACCGACCTGTGGCTGCAATACCAGGAAATCGGTGGAATCCAGGATGCTGAGGTGTCGAAACTCGCCAGCCAGTTCATTCCTGGCTATCCTGCCTTACCGACCGGTGGGAACTCGCTTTACATGCAGGACCTGATTCCCCTTGACTCTGACATGTCTCAGTACATTCACGACAACACCGAGGATGAACTCACGCATGAGGTTTGGATCAACAATTACCTGGTGGCCCATGGGGCAGCGCCAGCCAACCTCGACCAGTTCCGC
>DASRAA010000069.1:0-90733 GCA_035638375.1 Binatia bacterium
TGCTGTTTCAGGCCGATCAAGGCATCGGGGGTGGTAACGAAGTTCGCTCCGGAGACTTCGATGTCACGCACAATCACGCTCTCTGGAATTCCAGCGTCGGCCATCTTCACGATATCGGAATTCGTCAGCGGACGACTCATCGGGCCTTGTGCAAAACAGAACCCAGTAACCATCAACAAGAAAGCCAAAGCGAAGGGAACTCGTTTCAAATCAGGACAATGCATCTGCGGTAACTCCGTTGTGCATAGAATCTAAACCCGCCAACCCCTTATCCGTGCCCTCCTTAAGCCCGCCGCGGCGGGATAACGCCTTCCTTTGGCGCTAAGCTGGGAAGATAACCCTCATAAAGACAAGGCTAGGCCTTACCCAAAGAACGTTCCCCTTGCGACACCTTGCAGAAAATATTTACTGCTTCGTCCAAGTCACCCCGCCATTGCTGGTGGAATAGTTGCCTCCGCTATTTGTCTCCACTTCGCCGTTCTGGGCATCGCTGAAGCGAATCGACACAATCGCTCCCGTCTCCACAGCACCGGCATTCGCGAGCGCGACCCTGTCCCACTGCAGTCCGTTGTCGCTCGAATGGAACAACATGCCATCATTTCCTCCCGCCCACACTTCGCTGCCCACGACCGAGACCACGCGAAACACGGCGGTCTGATCTGCCAGTACCCTTGTCCATCCGTCAGCAGTGAGATGCTCCAACTGTCCCTGCGAGCTAATGCGCCAGGTGGAATGTTGTGTGCGCGCAGCGCTCGTCACGAGTCGATTCATCGACATGTTCAACGAGTCTATCTGCTGTTGGCCGGGGCTTGGCGCGAAACCGCTGGCCTTGGGAGCCGTCGACGTAGGGCGGGCGATTGCACTGTTAATCGCGATCGTGTGCGAATCAGCAGCGGGCGCTGCAGGTTGGGCACTCGCGCGCTGTTCCTTATTCGGCCGCGGCGTCGGCGCCTGGTTGCTGAGCCCGATCACTTCGCCGGGTGTCGGTGTGATCCTCCCTGCACGCGGAACAGAGGCTTGCTGCGCCGCCGCTTGAGTTTTCATCTGCGGTGCGGCTGGAGCAGCCTTAGGTGCTGCGTTTTGGCTCGGTTTCGCAGGCTCTGCCTCCGGATAGCGGTTCCCAAGCGCCGGTTCGCTCTGCAAAGCCACTTGGCGCGCTCTAGGAGCCGCCGTGAAACGCTGCCCAACAAACAATCCACCAACTAACAAGCAAACTGCCGCAGCAGAAGTCGCCCAGACCCATCGTGACACCCACCACCTCGACTTCGCAACCGCTGCCGGACTCGTCATCGCCGCTACAGCATACGGCGCTACCGGTCTGCTGCGTGCATCTCGAGATGCTGCCGCTACCAATTCATCCTCTGGCTCAGAGGCCTCCCGAGCTATACTTGCTAGGAACACTACTTCCCGACATCCAGCGCAACGCCCCAGATGATCGGCGACAAATTCCTTGTCCGGCGCTGTCAGCGCCTGCTCGGCAAAGGCTGCCAGCAGATCCGCAGAAGGATGCTCCACCGGCTTTGCCGCACTGGCAAGCGCATCGAGCATCGGCTTGGGAAGCTTGTCGTTCATCCCTGGGATTCACCCTTCTTTTGATAGAACGTCGAATCCGGCGGACCTTGCTCTAGAGTTTCACGCACCTTCACCCGAAGGTCACGCACCTCGACATCTTCCATCACCTCGTCGGCCTGGCGCGCTGTCATGCCCGACTGCATCAGCCGCTTCCGTATCCCCTTTCGCGCCGCGCTGGTGATGCGTACCAGCTTGCGGCTGATGGTCGATTCATGCACTCGCAGCAGCTTCGCAATTTCCGCCAGCGTCCTGTGGTCGAGATAATACGCGGCCAAAAGGAGTCGCTCATTGGCATCGAGGGCGGCCAACACTGCCGAAACGGCCGCTTCAACTCGGGGATCGATAGCCACACACTCCGCCTGCGCGATAGCAAATTGCGCGCCATCCTCCACCGCGGCGTCCAGACTGGTTTCACGTCGCGTACCGCGGTACCGATTGATGTACTCCTGGGCGACAACAACTCGGAGCCAGCCTTGCAAGGAACCTCGCCCCTGGTAATAAAGCAGCTTCGAAGTTCGTTGCTGGCCCTTGGCATCCACTCCGTATAGCTCCGCGTACAGCGAATCAGCAAGAATGCGTGCCTCACTCTCCACAGGCGCGATCTTGTACGCCGACTCGTATAGGATGTTGCGATACCGGTTGAGAAACACCTCCCAGGCGTGCTCACTTCCTAGCGCGCAGGCACGGGCCAGCACCAGTTCTTCCAGGCGCAACGATTGCAGGAAGCTGAGCTCAGAAGCAGCGTCGTCAAACGGCCCTGCCTGTGCCGCAATCTGCGCCAGCATAGCCGCCAGCGCCATTCGGTCGAGCCCGACTTCCACCGCACCACAGGAACCGTAATGTTCGGCAACGAACTCCCGTAGTGCAGCCGAAGGCTGCTCCCCGAGGGTTCCCGCAGGTGAGGTCAGGGCCATGTGTGCGAAATCGTATCAATTTGCGCGCAAGAATAACACCGCGCCGCGTTCTACCCTCAGAGACGCACTGGCGAGTCCAGTGTGAGCCGAAATCGCCGTCTCGGCCGGCGGCGTATCTCGGGAGGTGAAGATGAACTATCTGTTGCTGGCGCCGTTTGCTTTCGCCCTTTTGTCTGCGACTATTGCCACTGCGGGGACATCAGCCCACGATTACAAAGTCCTGCCAGCCATCACTAAGAGCAATCTCAGTCTCTTCCCTATCGTGGGAGGCGCCGAGCTCAACACCGCCGCATTCCTGACGCTCGACGAAGGACTGCGCTCCGGACAGGTTGTCATTACCGAGACGGGAACCACCACCACCCCCCTCGTTCGCCCCAGTCCGCATTACCCTCTGCCGAATCCTTCCGGTCAAGTGAATCGGCTAGCCTTGCTCAACAACTCCGATCGCCCCCTGCTGCTGCTTGCCGGCGAGGTCGTGACCGGCGGGAAGCAGGATCGTGTCATCGGCGTCGACGGCATCGTTCCGCCAAAATCAGAACCTGTCGACCTGTCCGTCTTCTGTGTTGAACCCGGCCGCTGGGTCGCTTCCTCCCAGCGCTTTGCCAGTATGGGGTCGGCCATGGCGCAGCCCAGCGT
Organism: Binatia bacterium; assembly: GCA_035638375.1. Taxonomy (GTDB): domain Bacteria; phylum Acidobacteriota; class Terriglobia; order Terriglobales; family Acidobacteriaceae; genus DASRAA01. Next base: position 3,123 of record DASRAA010000069.1, read on the forward strand.
ACGCCGGCCAGCCATGGCCGCCCGCGATCAACAGCAGGTATGGAACGGCGTTCGTTTGGCTTCACGTGAGTTCGCAGCCGCGGCCCCGGCTGCCTCCGCTGCTATCGCAGGCACCTCCTCCTATGCCACGGTCATGCAGAATCCGGAGGTCGAGAAGAGGGTCGCTTTTGTCGCCGCCGATTACGACGGCCTGTTACGTGAATTGCGGAAGGTTGGTGCCAAGGGAGTCGTCGTCGCCATTAATGGCCACATCACCTGGGCGGACGTCTTCGCCAGCACCAGCTTGCTGGAGAAATACTGGCAGAAGCTGATCCGCTCCTACGCGGCCGAGTCGCTGACGAACGCCGGCTCGAGCGGCGACGTCGATCAGAAACAGGCGCAGGCGTTCCTCGACCTTCTACAGGGAACCCGCGAAGTTAGCGAAACCGAACCCGGAGTCTTCCGCCGCACCGAAATTTCCGGCGACGGCTACAAGATATTTACGCTGAGCTCGCTCTTGCCCAAAGCCGAGTACACCGTGCATATGGCCAAGATGTCTTATGAGCAGACAGCTTCTCGCAACGTGCGCCCCCTGCAGCGCAGGCCTTAACAGATTGGTGTGAGGTACCTTCGAATGGCTCAATCAAGAAACGCGACCGACTGGACTCCACTGACCTCGAAGCGTTTGCGGCAGCGCAGGTTCTTGCAGGCGACGAGATCATCGCGGCGGACCATGTAGGAACGTGCCTTGGCAAAGCGTGCCCGGTCGCGCTCGTCAGCCCGGCCGGGTAGCTGCTTCTTCTTTATGCGGATCGACCAACCGATATCGTACTCTGCAGATTGGCGGCAGTGGGGACAGGTCAGACTGGCTTTCCGGGTCTCCTGCCGCTCGTCGAAAAAATCGCGCTCTTCCATGAGGCCTCCGCGCACATCGCCTGCCGCAAGGCAACGAAGGCGCAGCCCCATTACACCATACTCGTATGTGGCAGCTCTGTGATGAGGTTGTTGCAGCCGCGTTCCGTGCCCTCCGGGAGGAGCGGCACTTCGTCCCAAAACAGCGCCATTGCCGTCCTATGGTGCTAACATTCGCCGACAGGAGGCGCTTATGCTTGGCCTTCTTCTTCTCTCGCTGGCATTTGCCGGATCAGCGGCTGCCTTGGATCAGAGTTCGCCCGCCACTCTGGCGGAACCCGGACACTCACTGCCACCTGGTTTTGAGATCACGTTCGAGGAAGCACCCACGCAGTCGTTCGATAAGATGGAGCTGCACCCGAGCTCGGATATCTGCTACAAAATTCGAGCGTTTGTCTTTTCCCAAGATGCATATCCAAAATTCCTGAGGGAAACCACATGCGGTCCAAAGATACCGCAATCGCGGCGCACGCAGGGCTATAGGCCGACCTTGGTGCCACCGCAGAAGAGCGAGACCGCGACCGTACCTACGAAGAGGTAACCGGCTTCAGGGTTCGCCTACTCGCCACCAGCAACCTTAGTAGCGTAGGGATTGAGAACGTAACCTGTGAGACCTTTTTTCTTGTGCGGCATGAAGGTCGTGGGGCAGTTTGGGACAAGCAGCGTGAAGGGGATGCGGTTCAGATCGTCTGCCGTGAACCGGCTGCGCTCCAGCGCCAACTCCCATGTTCTGGCGACCTTCTCCCGTAGATCGGGGCGGTGAATCCATTTCAATACGGGCCACAGCTTCTTTACGGCTTCGCGCACTCGAATTCCTCCACGCCAAATCAAGGCAATTCGTGGCTAAGCTAGGCAGGCAGGTTTCCGCGATTCTAGGCAAACTGACATTCCTATCACTTGGCAAGATTGGCTTGCTATGAGGCGCGTCACAAACTCCAGGTGACGCTCTCCAGTTGGCGGGTAATTTGCTGCGCGGGAGTTTCGGGAGAAAAGCGTAAAGGCTTGCCAATAATAACCTTAAGCTCGCCCCAGTGTGCGATCTTGCGGCCCGAGGTCTTCATTTCAAAAAGACCATCAATGCGCAAAGGAACCACAGGGATATCCAGTTTTTGCGCCAGCAGGCCGACTCCGGAACGAAAAGGCGACGGCTTGCCATCCTGCGTGCGGCGCCCCTCCGGGAAGACGACAACACTGTAGCCGCGGTCCACCGACTCGCCAGCGAAGGCGAAGCTCTCGCGCACGCCCGACTGCTGCGGCAACGGGAAGACGTTGAAAAGGGCGACCACAAGGTAGTAGCCGGCCTGCTGCCATAAGCGCGCAAAGATGCTCATGCCGTCTGGCGGACGCCACATTCCCCAGAGGCGCTCACCCAGCATGCCGACAGCAAGCCTATGACGAATGTGTGCCGGCAGAGCAATCAGGACGAAACCGACATCGATGTAGGTGACATGGTTACAGGTAATGAGCAGCGGGCCTTTCACGCCACGAAGGTTTTCGCGTCCGATGATTTTTGGATGCGCCATGATGAGCGTGGCCGGTAGAGAAAGCAGGTAATAGATAAAGACTCGGATCCACGTAATCGGCCAGCGCTGGGCCCAGCGGGCATAGCGGTATCCACTCTGCTGCGTGCGCTGGGGTTCATGCAGAAGACGTTCCAGTTCGCCAATCGTGCCGACTCGCGCGAAGTTGGCCTCGCTCAGGTCGACCTGGTAGCGGTCTTCCAGGGCGCTCATGAGCTCGACGCGGTCCATCGAGCTAAGGTTGAGGTCGTCTTCCAGTTTGACATCGCCGGCCAGTGCACCCAGGCTTCGACCCGTGATTCGGCTGATCAGATCCGCCAGGCTACCTGGTTGGCCAAGCCCTGCAGGCGATGCTCCAAATCTTTGCTGTACGGAGTGCTGAATTAAGTCGATCTTTGGCTTCTGCGTAGGCGTTCGCGGAAAGTCCTGATCGGGCCACACCACCCAGCGCCGCATCTGCTGGAATTCGGCCAAATGCTGGTTGGCGCGCGCAACAACCGCCGCGGGATTTGCTGCAGCATGGTTCAGCAAAAGTACGGCAACAGGCTCGGCATTTCCGCCTTCTTCAAGGCCGACGACCAGGCAATCGCGCACCTCGGGTTGCTGGCGCAGAACGGCTTCGAGGTCGTCGGGATAAATCTTCATCCCTTCGCGATTGACGATGACGTTCTTCTTGCGTCCCTTGAAATAAAGGTTGCCTTCGGTGTCGAGAGCTCCCAGGTCTCCGGTGCGAAACCAGCCATCCTGACCAAGCACTGGTTTCAGCTCCTTGCCCTGCCAGTACCCGGCCGCAACATTGGCCCCGCGCACGAGGATTTCCCCGTTCTCATCCAGTCTCATCTCACGCCCCTCTAGCACTTTTCCGATTGAGCGCTTTCCGGTTTTGAACGGGTGGTTGAGGGAAATCAGCGAGGTGGTCTCGGTCAAGCCATAACCTTGGATCACAACGAAGCTCAACCTACGCCAGAACTCCTCCGTGTCGGCGTCCAGCGCCGCCCCACCGGAAATGAAGGCCCAGAACTTCCAGCCAAACTGGTTGTGAATCTTTCGGAAGCGCCACCAGCGCTTGGTGAAGTGCTCGTTTTTCGCAGCCTCGATCTGGCGGTGGAACCATTTGTTTTTACCCGCCGCCTCCATGTTGCGCTCGATCTTCTCCTTGAGCGATTGCATGAGGCGGGGCACAGCCACAACCACAGAGACGCGCTCCTTCTTGACGGTGCGCATCACGTCGCTGGGATTCAAAGTGTCGTGAAACAGCACAGTGCCGGCCAGCAGTTGGGGAAGGAACATCCCGAGGAACTGCCCAAAGACGTGACTCAGTGGCAGTAGATTGAGAAAGCGCAGTGGGTGAAAGATGCCCTCATATTTCAGATATCCGGCGATTTCGCGTTCAAGCGGCTCGAGATTGGCAAGAATATTGCGGTGGGTAATGACGACACCGCGTGGCTCAGCCGTCGTACCAGACGTGAAGACGATCTCTACGACATCGTCGGGCGATACGTTGGGAACGAACGGCGCGGCGGAGTATTGCGTGAGTTCGTCGCGCAAAGCGTCGAGCTCCGCAAATGGAACACCGGGAACTTGATGGTGGAGAGAACCCACGCACAGTTTTGCATCCACCTGCTCGGCTACACGCGCTGCGAAATCTGGGGCAGCGATCTTGTCGATCGGTACGACAATGGCGCCACGCAGCAGGCATCCAAAGAAAACAACGACCCATTCGGCGCAGTTCTCTCCCCAGATGAGGACTTTGTCATCCTTCCCGATGCCCTTGCTTTCCACTAAGCGAGCGAAGCGGTAAGCGTTGGAAACGACGTCCCCGTAGCTCCAGCGCTGCACGCGATAGCCGCGGCGAAATACATACGCCGTTTCACTGCCGTGGCGATGAAAGTTATCGAGGTATTCCAGGATGCTGGCGCGTGCCATCGCTCCAACAGTTTAACTGTAGCAATGACCATCGAGTTCCGACCAGGCGCATGGCCCTAGGGAGAACCGCGGGCACCCAGGCAGAATCGCAACGTTTACGACCAGCGACGAATTTCCTTACTCTGCGCCTTGAGGAGGTCGCGAAAAACATCAATGACCTCGCGGACCTCAGGCACGGCCAGTCCGCAATGCAGCTGCTTGCCTTCTCGCCGGGTTAACACGACACCCGCCGATTTTAGGACTGCGAGGTGCTGTGAAAGGTTCGCTTTCGAAATGCCCAAGCCCTGTTGCAATTCTGCCGCCCAGCGCTCACCCCGCATCAGCATCTCCATCAAGTGTAAGCGCGTAGGATTGGCAAAAGCTTTACAGATCATGGCCTGACGTTCAAAAAACTCCTGGTCTCCATCGGATTTACGCTTGGTTCCCACGGGATCCCCCAAATGCCGCCCTTCGAGGACTCACAATGTCCCTCGCTTTCGAAACACTGCTCTCGATTTTTAAGCTACCGCCACCAGCAACTGATGTCGATATGAGTTTCCAGTTTTTGCCGAAGGATTCCCGTTTTGAATTTCGAACCTCGCTCAGGCATTTCCAAACGGATGTTCCAGCGAAGGACTACGAGGAGTCAAAAGTTCGGCGCCATTCGAGGTGATGTGCATGTCGTCCTCAATGCGCACTCCAAATTCGCCCGGCAGGTAGATGCCCGGCTCGTCACTAAACGTCATGTTCGCCTGTAGCGGAAGCGTGTTACCCGGAACCAGGTATGGCCATTCGTGGCCATCGAGCCCTATGCCATGCCCGAGGCGATGGGTAAAGTACTTGAAACCCGGCCCGTAACCTGCGCCAATAATGACCTTGCGCGCGGCGGTATCGACCGCCTCGCAGGGCAGTCCGGGACGCGCAGTACTTAAGGCCGCGCTCTGTGCCCGATAAACAATGTCGAAGATCTGCTTCATCTTGTCGCTAGCTTTACCCAGGACGAACGTCCGGCTAATGTCCGAGGCATATCCCTCCACGGTGCAGCCGCCATCCATGAGCACAATCTGTCCTTGCGTGATCTTCTGCGGGGCGATTGAGCCGTGGGGCGCTGCCGAATAAGCACCGACCTGAATGTCGGCTCCACCTTTAAAGCCCAACCTGCCGTGCGCGGTCTCCACCAAAGACGAAAACTCGTCCTGTGTCATGCCATCGTGCATGGCATTGTAAGCAGCCTCATAGGCGGTGATAGATACTTTGGAAGCTAAGCGCATCAGCGCAAGCTCGTGTTCACTCTTGATCATGCGGCATCCCGCCGTCACCGGTGTCGCGCTGGCAATTTGCATCGCGGGAAGATGTCTTGCAATGCCGTCGCTGAAGACGAACTGTGTCTTCTCCTCAATCCCCAGCACGCCCGTCGTTATCCCTCTCTCGCGCAGTCCATCGGCTACAAGCTGGTAGGGGTCCTCATTCTCCTGCCAGATGCGAACTTGCGCGTTCGCCCCGAAAGGCCCGGTGGAGATCTGCTCCCGGGCGCGACCTTCTTCAAAAGCCGGGCACACAAAAAACCCCTGTCCTTTGGCGGGCAGAATGAGGCCAAAGAAACGCTCGCTGGTCCACCAGCGCACGGCACTGTAGTACGTCAGCGAACTTCCGGTAGTGATCCCGATTGCCTGTAACTTGCTCTGGGCCATCAACTCCTGCGCCCGCTCGACGCGGGCCTTACGCTCCTCCACCGTTATGGGGACGGCTTGGTCCTTCATCGACTTCAAACTGGCAATCGAGGGCGGCAAATTGGAATCGCACTCCAAGGCGGCAGATAGCGGGGTGACAGCAGCCGCAACGGCGCCAGTGGTTCCTAATTGCAAGAATCGACGACGCGAAAATGGCATCATGGCAATCGAGTGTATCGCGAGCGAGCTATCCTGCGAAGAACAAAGCAGCCAGTGAGATGGGATAAACGCCGGATGGCACTAATACTCTCGACCCGTCCTGCCGATGATATGCCTAAGACGGCCTCCTAGACCTATTCCTTTGGCTCAGAGCGATGTCGGCTGCGGCAGGCTGGGATTTTTTCGCGCAAAAAACAAGAACGCCACCGAGAGCCGGCGGCGTGAAAGCTGCAAAACTAAGTCTCAGGCCCGGAAGTGTGCTCCTCCGTGGCGCACATCCGCTCCACGGACCCAGAAGATCACATCTTCGGCGATATTGGTGGCATGGTCTGCAATTCGCTCCAGGTTGCGCGCGATCAGCAGGACATTGAGCGCCGCCCGTGTGGTCTGTGGCTCGGCGATCATCTTCTGCACCAGCACCACAAAGGCTTCGTCTTTCATCCGATCCACCACGTTGTCCATCTGCAGCACGGCCTCGGCGACTTCCGCCTTGCCGTCGAGGAACGACTCCAGCGACCGTTGCACCATCGCCGTCACACTTGCTCCCATGCGAGGAATGTCCACCGGCAGTTGCACTTCCGGCTCGCTGATCAAGTCGAGCACGCGCTGGGCAATATTGACCGCCTGGTCCCCAACCCGCTCCAGGTCGGCGTTAATCTTCACTACTGCCATGATGAACCGCAGGTCGATGGCCATCGGCTGTTGCATCGCCAGCAGGTCCAGCGCAAGCTCATCGATCTCGCGCTCCGCCTGGTTAATGTCATTCTCGTTGATTAAGACCTTCTGACAGTATTTGGCATCCCGGGTGCGATAGGCCTCGATCGCCTGATCGATTGCCTGTTCCGCCAGCCCACCCATTCGCAGGAGCTTCTCTTTGAGCTCATCCAATCCGTTTTGAAACCGGCTTCGTGTCATCCGAACCTGCCTGTAATGTAATCTTCCGTCCGTTTGTCCGCAGGTGCCGTGAAGATCTTCTCCGTTTTGTCGTATTCGATCAGACTGCCCATGAGGAAGAAGCCTGTCAACTCGGCCACTCGTGCCGCCTGCTGCATATTATGCGTGACAATTACTACCGTGTAGTGCTGCTTCAGTTGGAAAATCAGCTCTTCAATCTTGCTGGTCGAAATCGGATCCAGTGCGGACGCCGGCTCGTCCATCAGAAGTACTTCCGGTTCTACCGCCAGCGATCTCGCGATGCACAACCTTTGCTGCTGTCCGCCCGACAGACTCGCTCCGGACTTTTTGTGCAGCGTGTCTTTGACCTCATCCCAAAGTGCCGAGAGCTTAAGCGATCGCTCCACCAACTCATCCATCTGTTTTCGGTTGCGAAAGCCGTTCAGTCTGAGTCCGGCAGCGACGTTGTCGTAAATCGACATGGTGGGAAACGGGTTGGGCTTCTGAAACACCATACCGATTCGCCGTCGAACCTCCACCGGATCGGTACCCTCCCCGTACACCGAGATGTCCCCCACTTTGACATCGCCTTCCGCGCTTGCCTCTGGAATCGTTTCGTGCATGCGATTCAGGCAGCGCACGAACGTGCTCTTGCCACAGCCCGAGGGACCAATGACCGCCGTAACGTGATTCGCCGGCACTGTCATGTCGATGGACTTCAGCGCAAGGTGCTTGCCGTAATAAGCATTGAGCCCACGTACTTCAATTCCTACACCCATGCGATCAGGATGCTCCCTTCAATTTTCCACGGCTGGTTACGATGCGGACCGCCGCCACCGCTCCTACGATCATGACAATCAGGATGAGGGCACCGGTCCATGCCTGCTTATGCCAATCGTCATAAGGCGAAAGGCCGTAGGTATAAACCTGGAGCGACAAGGCAGCCGTAGGTTGATTCAGCTTCAAATTCCAGAATTGGTTGCCGAAGGCGGTAAACAGCAACGGAGCGGTCTCGCCCGCCACACGCGCGAATGCCAGCATGCACCCCGTAATGACGCCCGCCGATGCGGTGCGTAAGGTGATCGACAACGCAGTGCGCCACTTGGGAATCCCTAAGCCCAGGGCAGCCTCACGTACCACGTTAGGAACCATGAGCAGCATTTCTTCCGTCGCTCGGGCAATGGTAGGAATCATCATGATTCCTAGTGCCACTCCGCCGGAAAAGGCGGAGAAGTGTTTTTGCCGGAGAACAATCAGCCCGTACACGGCCATGCCGATCACAATGGAAGGTATACCGTTGAGCACATCCGCCGTGAATCGGATCAGATCACCCGATCGCCCACGTCCGTACTCTGCCAAGTAGATTCCGCAGCCGATCCCCAGTGGAAGCCCTAGAACGCTTGCAACTGCGAGAATCAATCCAGTGCCTACAATGGCGTTGGCCATCCCTCCGCCCACCTCGCCGGGCGGTTTCGGCGTTTGGGTCAGGAATGCCAGATTGAAGGAGCTCGCCCCTTTCATGACCAGATCAACGAAGATCGCCAAAAGCGGAACAATTACAAGGACCGCGGCGACCACTGCGAAGCCAGTCGCAGTGTGATTGGTAAGGCGGCGCCAAATACTCAGAGTTTGTGGGCTTTCCGGCGGCTTATGCACTTGCCCTCCCAGTTTGGCCCCGCGTAATCGTCCAAACCAGCAGCCGCGCCAGGGCGTTGACGATCAGCGTCACCAGGAACAACGCCAGTCCGATCTCTACCAGTGCGCTCAAGTAGAGATCGCCGGTGGCCTCGGTAAATTCATTGGCGATAACACTGGCCATGGTGTAACCCGGGGCGAACAGCGATCTGGATATTTCCGCTCGGTTTCCGATCACCATGGTGACGGCCATGGTTTCGCCCAGCGCGCGGCCCAGTCCCAAAATGATCCCACCTACAATGCCAATGCGTGCATTACGCAGCACTCCCATGCGGATCATCTCCCAGCGAGTCGCTCCCAGAGCCAGCACGGCTTCGCGTTGGCTCTGCGGTACGGCAGTCAATACCTCGCGGGTGATCGACGAGATAATCGGAATCACCATGATGGACATGATTATCCCGGCAGCAAGCATACCGATGCCGTACATTGGACCGCTGAAAAATCCCGTCCAGCCCAGGGTCTTAGCCAGGAATGGCTCTACGTACTCGCGTAACAGCGGTGCGAGCGCGAACACACCCCAAAGTCCGTAAATCACGCTGGGGATAGCCGCCAGCAACTCCACTAGAAAAGAAATAATCGGCCGCAACCGAATCGGACACATCTCGGTGATAAAAACCGCGACACCGATCGAAAGCGGCACCGCAATCAACAGCGCCAGAAAAGACGAAACCAGCGTGCCGTAAATGAAGGGCAACGCTCCATACTGATCATTGACCGGGTCCCAGTCACGCCCCCAGAAAAAGCTGAATCCAAACTGGTGGAGCGAAAGCTTGGATTTATCCACGAGTTCCCAAGCCACGAACACCACGATGGCAAACACCGACAGGCCAGTAAGCAGGATGAGCAGTGCAAAGGTCTTGTCGGGTATGCGGCTGCTACGGGGGTGTGTTCTGCGGATTCGCTCCAGCGCCGAGGAGACAGCAACTGTTTTTCGCTCCGTTGCGGTTTGCGCCAGTGTAGGAATCGCCGTCAACGGCTTCTGTGCGGGTTCCACTGAACCGGGAGAATTCGCTGGATTGGGACTTTCTGGCATTGTCGAAAACTCGGGATTAAGACTCATCTCAAAACTAAGCCAACTCCCAGTCAGCAGTCCGGGGGAGTTGGCGTCACGAACCTTCCCAAGGGCCCTACTTTACCTGCTGTTTGACGGCGTCTTTGGCCTTATCAGCCACTTCTTTGGGCAGAGGCGCATAGGACAGGGCGCTCACCATTGCTTCGCCGCTGTCCAGGCACCATAGCACAAGGTCCTTCAGCAACTTCCCCTTGTTCTTGTCGGCCGGATTTGTGGGAATCAGCAGCCACGTAAAGCTGGCGATTGGATACGCTGTCTTCCCCGGTGGATTGGTAATCGACACACGAAAGTCCGCCGGCATCTTCACGCCGGAAGCCGCTGCTGTAGTAGTCTCCAGGCTCGCCTTTATGAACTGACCTGACGCATTCTTTACGCTGCCATAGTTGATTTTGTTTTGCAGCGCATAGATCAACTCGATATAGCCGACAGCACCTGGCAATGTGCGAATCGTTCCCGCCACACCCTCGTTGCCCTTGCCTCCTACGCCCACCGGCCACTTAACCGACGTACCTTTGCCGGTGGTGTTCGCCCAGTCCGAACTGATCTTCGAAAGATAGTCGGTGAAAATGTAGGAGGTACCGCTGCCATCGGAGCGGTGAACCACCGTAATGTTCTGGTTCGGGAACTTGATGTCCGGGTTTGCTTTCGCGATCGTCCCGTCACTCCAGTTGGTGATCTTTCCGAGGAAGATACCGGCCAGAATCTCCCCTGTGAACTTCACTTCCTGAGAAACTCCCGGAATGTTATATGCAGGCACAACTGCTCCCAGCACGGTGGGAACGTGCAGAACCTTGACTTTCGACGAAGCGATTTGCTCGTCCGTCATAGGACCGTCGCTAGCGCCAAAGTCCACCGTACCCGCTTGCACCTGACGGATGCCTGCGCCACTGCCGACCGACTGATAGTTGACCTGAACCTCGGGATGTAAATTGTGGTATTCGCTAAACCACTTTTGATAGATGGGATTGGGAAACGAGGCTCCAGCGCCATTGAGGGTTGTCTGCGCCAGGACGCCAGAACTTAGCGTAAAGATACAAAACAAAACCCTAAGGGCACGATTCACGTGGTTTCCTCCTGATAACAGCATTCCGTTTTTACTCTGCGATTATTACGATTGTGTTACAGGGCAGTGAAAAGACCATAAAGTCCACCAAGGTGACGAGTTGGCGCGGAACTTATTGAGAAATAGCCGCTTAGCGAGAGCACGGGAGGATTCCGCAGTCTCACAAAATCGTTCATCTTGGACGGGTTTACTGCGCCTTGTGCTTGCGCTTGAGATCGTCGATGAACATTTGTTCTACTGGCTTGTCGTACGAACGTAGCACATGCCTTACCGTGTGCCCGCTCACCAGATGGCACACCTCTTCGGCTAAGTTCTTGGCGTGGTCGCCGGCGCGCTCCAGCGACTGGGTCATAAACAGCACATGGAACGACTCGGCCCGTGGCGTATTGTCGTGATGCTCCAGATGGCGTATGAATACAAGATTCCGTAACCTGTCCATCTCGGCGTCAGCCCGTAACACCGCCAGGGCCCGATTCAGGTCGCGCTGCCGGAATGCGTCATGTACGTCACTCAGCATCTTTTCCAGCCGAGATGCCATGAGGGTGAGGTCTCGAATGTCCTGTAGCTCGATCCGGTTACCGACGGCGGCGGCACGGTTGCTGCAATTCAGCAGCAAGTCGCCAACGCGCTCTAAGCCAATCATGAATTTCAAACACGCCAGCAATCCCCGCGCTCGTTCCTCGTTGACCCTGGTGATGACGGACGTCACGCCCTGGTCAATCTCACGATCTAGCGTATCAAGCTCTTTTTCTCTCTGGCGGACTCCATCCAATAACGATGACACGCCGGTCGCTATCCCCTCGGCTACGATGCCCGCCGCAATTCTCGCCACCTGGCAAGCCTGCAGCGTTTGCTCTTCCAGTTGTGCACACATTTCTTCCGGATTCGTGTGGGAGCCAGCCTGGTTCATGTTATTTTCTCCCATCGCCATACGCACCCCGCCGGTAGTCTCGATGGAGACACTTCGCTCCCCGCTGTCATTACAGCGCTTTTTTACCACTAATTACCACTAATTTACGCTCTTGCGCTCTATCTTTGATTACGCGGCTGTCAAATTCTCGTTGAGTAGCCCACCATTAAGCCCCTTTCAGGCTCTTACGGCGACTTCTTCCCGAGGCAACGTAAAGTAAAAAGTCGCGCCGTGGTTCAGTTCGCTCTCTGCTTTGATGGTCCCGCCGTGCGCCCGAACAACGTGTTTCGCAATGGCCAGCCCCAGTCCCGTCCCGCCCGATTCCCTCGACCGCGCCTTGTCCACCCGATAGAAGCGTTCGAATAATCGGGGCAGGTGCTCACTGGGTATGCCTGCGCCAAAGTCGCGCACGAAGAACTGTACGCCATCCTCGCGCTCGCAGGCCCCGATCAGAATCTTATGTCCCTCTTCGCCATATTTCATCGCATTATCGATCAGGTTGCTGAACACCTGGTGAATTGCGTCCCGGTCCACCGAGACCATGGAACTGGCCGTGTTCATCACCGTCAGCTCGATGTCGTGGCTATCGGCAATTTCCTGGAAAGTCTGCACCGCCTCGTCGAGCAATTCTTGCGGCGTTGCCGGATCCAGCTTGAAGCTGCGCTCACCCGATTCGACACGCGCCAGCACCAGCAGGTCTTCCGTCAAACGCGCCATGCGCATGGCGTTCTTGCGAATGATCTCCAGAAACTCGTGCGCATTGTCACTCAACTTTTCGTGGTCCAGCACGGTCTCGGCATAACCCTGAATTGAGGTCAATGGCGTCCGCAGTTCATGCGAAACGTTGGCGATGAAATCGCGCCTCGTCTTCTCGACCCGCTCAATCTCCGTCTGGTCGTGCATCACCGCCACCACGCCTCCGCCCGGCATGGGAGCTGCCGTGAGATCGAATATGCGGCCCGAGAAGATCTTCGCCGCGCGGGCCACGACAATGTCGCGAGACTCTAGCGCGGTCTGGACCGCGCGGAGGATCTCCGGATCTCGTGCCGATTGCACCAGCGGCTCCCCTAACCGAATTCCGCTGGGCAGCAGCCGCTCCATGCGCTGGTTCGCCCACAACACCCGACCATCTTCAGCCACCGCTATTACTGGCTCCTGCATCGAGTTCAGCAGCGTCTCCAGTGTTTGCCGGCTCGACTCCACGACGCGGAAGCTTTCTTCCAGCTTCCGGGCCGTCTTGTCGAGAGCCGAAGCCACATGGGCGATTTCGTCGCTCGACTCCTCCTGAATGCGCGCCGACAGATCGCCCGCCGCCACTCGCTCAGCAAACGCCGTGATTCGCACCAGGCGGCGCCCAATCGACTGGGCGGCTATAAACGCCAGGGCCAGCGCAAGCAGAGCTGCCACAGCACTGGTCTTCAGAAGATTATTACGGACCTGCCGGTTGATGTCGTCAATCACTGACAATCGATAAGCCAACCGGACCACCCCACCGGGTACGGGTGCGGCTTCATAGAGGAAAGAAATGTGGAGCGATCGACTCAACCGCGTGGATGAAGCCACATGGCCCTTCATCGCTTCCTGTACCTCGGGGCGGTCGGCGTGATTTTCCATCTTCGAGGCATCGGCCTCTGAGTCGAAGAGGACTTTGCCGCTCAGGTCCATCAGGGTTGCCCGCGCGTCTGCCTCGGCCGCAACTTGCCGCAGCACTTGAATTCTTTGCTCAGGCGGGGTGCTGGCAAGGCGAGTGGCCAGCATCAACGTCTTGTCGCGCATGGAGCTTTCGATCTCTTTGCTCAGCATTCCTTCCCAGGCCCGTTGAATCAACACATTCATCGTAAGCATGCAAGCTGCAATCAGTACCAGGGCTGCAGCGAACAGCTTAAGAAAAATGCGACTCTTCACGGTTTCGGGACCTCGAAGCGGTATCCCGCTCCGCGCACTGTCTTCAAATAGCGCGGCTCGTCAGGATTGGCTTCGATCTTCTCACGAATGCGTCGGACGTAAACGTCCACCGAGCGCGGGGTAACGTAGTGGGTGTCGCGCCAAACAGCATCAAGCAGTTGATCGCGTGTGAATACGCGGCCCGGATGCCGCGCCAGGTACTCCAGCAGTCGAAATTCGGTTGCCGTCGTCTGCGTCAAGGCACCACGAACTGTTAGTGTCATGCCGCCACTATCAATTTCGATGTCCCCGGCCTTTACAACCGCCGGAGCCAGCGGGCGTTCAAAACGGCGGAGCACCGCTCGCACACGCGCCACAAGTTCGCGCGGGCTGAATGGCTTTGGAATGTAATCGTCGGCTCCCAGCTCCAGCCCAATCACACGATCCGATTCCGTGGTCTTGGCAGTCAAAAATATAACTGGGATCATGGCCAGCGCCGGGGTCTGTCGAATTCGCCGGCACAGCTCCAGTCCGTCTCCACCGGGTAGCATGATGTCGAGGAGAAACAGCGCAGGAGCCTGTTTTTCTGCTTCGGCGATCACACCAGAGGCGGTGGGAAAGGAACGCACCCCATATCCTGCAGCCTCGAGGTGATGGCGGACTAGCCGGGAGATGTCCGAATCATCTTCCACGGCAAAAATGGTTTGTTTCACGGGCGTATTGTATCCGACGGGTTTGGAAGTCTCTTGTCCAAGCATGACAGCTTCAACGTTACAACTCTCTTTGTTACAACATGATGAAAGTACGATGAACGCTTTCGTAACGCGGTAACGTTTTCCGTTGAGCCCTCCACCAGAAGGCCTATACAACTCAATAGCAAATTGGGCTATCTTATACAGCCTCAAGCCACGCTGGCGCGTGCCGATGAACCCGGTGTGACTGGCAACATGCTCCTTGCTCCTTTCCTATCGTTATTTCTCTCATTGTGCACGGGCGACGCATGTGCTTCTACTCCTCCGTCTCCTGCACCCGGCTTCGCCGAAAGGACAAGCGAAGCCCAACCTGACAATATCGCTTTGCCCGCAGCCAACTGGACGCTGGCGAAGGCCGTGCTTCCCGGCTTCACTATCCACCGCCAAGTAGCCGAGGTACGGCTCCAGTTTTCAGTGTCTGACGATCAGGGACGCCCTTTGACCGATCTGTCCCTTCGCGACTTCCAGATCCTCGATAATCACCGGGCGGTCTCCAAGGTTCGCGACTTCTCGCGCTCAGATGACCTTCCCGTGCAACTGGGCCTGTTGCTGGACGTGAGCGACTCAGTGCAGAACAGCCTTTTAAGCCAACGGCAGGCCGTCCAATATATGATTACCCATCTGCTGCGCTGGCAAAACGATCGCGCTTTCCTTGCCAGCTTCAGCAAGGACGCAAAGCTCTGGCAAGGCTATACGTCTGATCCGAGCGCGCTGCGCCAGGCCCTTTCCATCATCCAGCAGACGGGTTACGTCACCTACCTCTACGACACCCTCTACCGCATCTGCCTTCAGCAGTTTTCGCCCGACCAGTCGGGAGAAATTTCGCAACGCATTCTCGTCCTGATCAGCGACGGCGAAGACACCGGCAGCATTCACTCCCTCGAAGACGCAGTTGCTGTTGCACAGCGTCGCGGCATCGAGATATTCACGATGTCCTTGCATCCTCCGCGTCTGACTCCGCCCGGTGACAAAATCCTCAAGCGCCTGGCCGATGCGACCGGCGGAGCATTCTTCATCGTCAGTAGCGACAAGGATTTCTCCTCCATCTCCATATCGATGGAGCAGCAAATGCGCACAAAATTCTCCGTCTCATTCCAGCCCGCCGAGCCGACGACGGGATTTCATGCAGTACAGATCCGCCCGCTGGGCGATTCGAAACTGCGCGTCCACGCCCGCCAAGGCTACGTCTTGGGCACGCCATAGAGCAAATTTCGCTCGCGGTTACGGGTGGAGCACGCCTTCATGGGTGCGGAAGAGTAGGCTCATACAAGTCCGGCTCTAGCAGCTAGCCGCTGGGATAAGAGCTTCTCTAAATAGTCTGAAGGGTGGCGGCTTGACAACTGCCGACAGGCTACTTTCTGCGACGTTCTTGCGTCAGAGCACGACTTCAGTCGTGCCGTAGGCGCTGACAAATACTTCGGGTCTTAGGCCCTGTGGGAATGCTCTACCACATCGGGTTCGTCATCCAGCTCCGCGTCAGATAATCGGTCAGACTCAACGCTAGCAGCAGGAAGAGGAAGAACATCGCTGCGATCACCGTCACCTTAGTGAGCTTCGAACTGTAGTACAGGTGCATGAAGAACAGTACGACAAGAGTGCCCTTGATGGTCGCTATGGTCAGCGCCACAATGATATTAAAGTCGCCCATGTCGACATAGGAGGCGAAGACGGTAAGACCCGTCAGCACCATCAGGATGGCCCAGATTCCCACATATACGCTAGGTGCGATCACGTGTTGCCGATGTTCTTCCGATGCCATGCTTCCTCGCTTAACCGCCGTGCTTCTTGCTGATCAGATAGAGGAGTGGGAAAAGGTAAATCCAGACCAAATCCACGAAGTGCCAGTAAAGGCCGACATTCTCAACTGGGGCATAGTAATCCGCGCTGAACAATCCGCGCGCTCCCACAATCGTGATCCACAACACCAACCCCACGCCGATGACCATGTGTAACGCGTGCAGACCCGTCATGGCCCAATACAACGAGAAATAAATCTCCACGTTCTGCGGGTTAACTCCGTTCTGTTCTGCTTCAGGAAAGGAGAAATTCGGTCCAGGAAACTGATGATGCGTCCAGTGCTCGTGGTATTCGATCGCCTTGATTCCCAGGAAGGCTAGTCCGAAGAGCATGGTGATCACCAGCAGAATGACCATCAATTTGCGCTGGTCAGTCTGGGCACAGCGCACCCCCAATGCCATGGTCAGCGAACTGCAAATCAGCACTGCCGTATTGGTTGCGCCTAGCCAGATGTTCATCGCCTGGCTGCCTTCGACAAAAGCCTGATAGTAAGTCGCGCGATAAACGAGATAGGCGCAGAACAGGCCGCCGAAGAACATGATTTCTGTCAGCAGGAACAGCCACATGCCGAATGTGGTCGTTTCCCGCTGCTGATCCATGTCGGCGAAGTGGTGCTGCAGTGCGTGTTCAGCGATTTCGATATCGCTAGTGGCCAACGGCTACCTCCTCGTCATGCTCAGGCAAGTGCTCGTAGTCGTAAGCTTCCCAGGTCACAATCGGCGTTTCTTCGAAGTTGTAGGTCGGCGGCGGAGAAGGCGTCATCCACTCCAGCCCAACCGCATTCCACGGGTTCGGCCCCGCATCCTCTCCGTACCGCATGGACCAGACGAAGTAAATCATCGGCAAAACATAGCCCACTGCCAGAACCGAAGCGCCTGCTGTTGACATCACGTTGAGCACCTGGAACTCCGGCGGATACGCGTGATAGCGCCGCGGCATGCCCATGTAGCCAAGCACAAATTGCGGGAAGAACGTCAGGTTGAATCCGACGAACACCAGAAGTGCCGAGAGCTTCGCCCATCCTTCCGGATACAATTTGCCGGTCATCTTGGGCCACCAGAAGTGCAGACCGGCCATGTAGGCCATGACCATACCGCCCACCATCACATAGTGAAAGTGGGCCACGACAAAATAAGTGTCCGTCACGTGCACATCGATACCCAGGGAAGCGAGAAATACTCCGGTAAGGCCGCCTATCGTAAACAAGCCGATAAAGCCGAACGCGTAGAGCATGGGCGTGTCGTATCGCACCGAACCTTTGTAGAGAGTCGCCGTCCAGTTGAAGACCTTCACCGCCGACGGTATCGCCACAAAGTAGCTCAGCAGTGAGAACACCAGCGCGGCGTAAACGGAAATTCCGGCGACGAACATGTGGTGTGCCCACACCAGGAAGCCCAGCACCGCAATCGCTATGGACGCCAACGCTACGAATTCGTAGCCAAACACACGCTTATGCGAGAAGCAGGTCACGACCTCGCTGATTACCCCCATGCCCGGCAGGATCATGATGTACACCGCCGGGTGCGAGTAAAACCAGAACAGGTGCTGAAACAGCACCGGGTCACCTCCCAGAGCAGGATTGAATACTCCGATGTGAAGGAGTCGCTCCAGCGCTACCAGCAGCAGCGTAATGGCAATCACTGGCGTACCCAGGATCATGATGATGCTGGTGGCATAGTGCGACCAGCAGAACAGCGGCAGCCTGGTCCACGTCAGGCCGGGCGCACGCATGCGGTGGATGGTGACAATGAAGTTCAACCCGGTGAGTATCGACGAGAAGCCCGCGATAAAAATGCCTAACGCCACACCCACCACGTGCGTGTTGGAGTAGTGGGTGCTGAACGGCGTGTAGAACGTCCACCCGGTGTCGACTCCGCCCAGCGTCATCGATACTAGGGCAAAGATTGCGCCGATGATGTAAAGGTACCAGCTGAGCAGATTGATTCGCGGAAACGCCAGGTCCTTAGCCCCCACCATCAGTGGAATGCAGAAGTTTCCCAGAACTGCCGGCACTGACGGAATCAGGAAGAAAAACACCATCACTATGCCGTGCATGGTGAACAGCTTGTTGTACGTGTCGGATGTAACCAGGTCGCCCGCCGGCGTCAGCAGCTCCAGCCGGATCAACATGGCGAAAAAGCCACCCACGAAAAACATCGCCGTAATCGAAATCAGGTACAGGATCGCGATGCGCTTGTGGTCCCTGGTTAACAGCCACGACTGCAGGCTATAGCCATTGTTCAGGTAGGTCTCGCGCTCGACTGTTAGTACTGCAGTTGCCATTTCTCGCACCTTCCGAGTTGAAACCTAATTGCTCGTGCTCGTCGCAACCGCCGGAGCTCCGCCTTCGGCCTTCTGCTGCGGTTGCGATAACGATTTCACATAACTCACCAGGGCGCCGAGGTTCTCTTCCGTCACCTGGCCTTGAAACGTGGGCATGATCGGTTGGAAGCCCGCCACGATCTTCGCCTGCGGATTCGTAATCGATTCGCGGATATAGTTCTCATCCGCCATCACCGTGCGACCATCGTTCAGCTGTACTGGCTTTCCGTACACTCCAACCAGATTCGGTCCGCGGCCCTGGGTATCTGTCCGATGGCACGTCGCGCAGCCCAACTGTGTGAAAAGCTCCTTGCCGTTGGAAGCCAGGCTCGCCGAAGCGCCGCCAGCCGCCAGCCATGCCTGGTATGCCACTGGCTCCATCACCACCACCTCGCCGATCATGCCTGAGTGTTCGGTTCCGCAATACTCCGCGCAGAACAGGTGATACGTACCTACTTTGGTCGGACGGAACCAGGTCGACGTATAGCGACCCGGTAGGGCATCCGTTTTCACTCGGAACGCTGGCACGTAAAAGCTGTGGATTACATCTTGCGAACTCAAGATCACCCGGACATCGCGTCCCAAGGGCACATGCAGCGAGTTGATCTCACGCTGTCCCGTCTCATGCTCGAACTTCCACATCCACTGCTTGCCGACGCCATACACCTCCATCGCGCCGCGCGGCGGTCTGGCTTGCTGGAAGTAAATCAACGCTCCCCAGGCGAAGAAAATCATCGAGATTCCCAGCGGTATAAGCGTCCAGGTCAGCTCCAGTGGTAGCGAGCCTTCAATCTGCTCGGCCTTGGGGTGGGCAGCCTTACGGAACTTGACCGCGAACACAAAGATCAGCGCAAAAATGAGCAACGTAAAGAACGCCGACACCGCAATCAGAAAGGCGTACAGCCCATCCACCTGGATCGCAATCGATGATGCTTGGTCAGGAAATAGTGGCAAGTTCTTCCACATATCGTTCAGGCCCGTCCTGCTCCCTTCCGGGGATCGTGAGGTTCACGTCGATACAATACGATCAGGAATCCGCCCAGTAACAGCATCGTGGTCGCTCCCCCCAATCGCAGGATGTTGGTAATCGTCGCGCCGTAGCGCCCGGTATTCGGGTCGTAGTGGTAGCAGTACAGCGTGATCTGGTCCACCAGGTTACCAATCTTGTTGCGCGACGCCTCGATCAATCCGAGACGCAAATCCTTGGGCGAATACTCCACCCCGTAGTAATACTGGGCCAGCTTGCCCTGCGGCGTCGCAATCATGACCGCGGTTGCATGAATGTATTGGCCAGTGGCTGCGTCACGCTTGTAATGAAATCCCACCGTATCTGCAAGCTGCTTGATCTCTTCTGGCTTACCAGTCAGGAAATGCCAGCCTGCACCATCCGTCTTCTTCTCCAGCCGCTCGTTCATCCGATCGATATAGATCTTTTTTTTAGCCGATGCCGTTTCCGGAGTGTCGTCCGGATTAAAGCTCACCGTCACCACTTCGTATTCTTTGCCCGGCGTGAAGCGCAGCACACCGAGCGCGCTGGACAATCCTGCCAGCTCTTCTCCGCACAACATCGGACAGGTGTAATACACCAGGTTCAGGATGACCGGCCTGCCAGCGTGAAAGTAATCACCCAGCATCACCGTTTTTGCTGACTCATCCCTAAACTGCAGATCCAGGGGCAGCATCTGGTCGAGCCGCTGATCGATCCTCACATTCTTCAGATCGTCCGGCGTGACCTGCGCTGCAGGCTTGCTCGCATCCCGCATAAACGCAGATGGCGGCTGTGCCACGGCGAACACACCGCTGACCACCATCGCTGCCAAAATGAGCTTTTGTACCAATACTGCTCTCATAGACTCGCTCTTACCACTCTCACACACCTGCCTGGAAGGGGCACGGCTTTCTAGCCCGCCCTGAGCCTGACGAAGGGTACCGTTCCGAAACGAAAACAAGGTCGGCTTTACAAGCTGCCGAAGGATTTCGTTTCGAACTGCTTTGTATCAGGGCACGACTTTAGTCGTGCCGACAAGCGTCTTATCCATTAATTCGCCGAGCGGGCTTTAGCCCGCGAGGCGAAGGGAAATCTGAAATGTCCCACCTACTCTGCTCCCGGCACCTTGCTTGCCGAAGCTGCAGGCCTCCCAGGCGCTCCCGCCGCCGTCCCCTCCGGCCTCACCGGCAATCCCTTCTGCACGATGATGTTCATTGCATCTTGAATCGGCAGATGTACCGTCCCGTTCGCATCCAGGAAAGGCTGCGGTGCGTACAAAATCTTGTGCTCCGACGCTAGCAGATCACTCATGTCCAGCACGTCATTCGTCTGCAATCGCGGCTGGGGAAACAGCCCCGGATTTACGTTCGTCGTGTTTTCGAAATCCTTGCCTTCCGCCGACAGCGGCTGGGCTTTCTGAACTTGCATCATCGGGCTGGGATTACCCTTGGCGAAAAACGGACTCCGCGCCAGAAAGTGGAACATTCCCCACAACACCAGCTCGATAAAGATACCCGCCACCAGCAACCCGGCCAGGAATAGAAGAATTCCTTGCGGACTCAGGTCAGTACGGTCGTAATCCACCGCTGGATTTCTTAGCAGATCGTATTCGTCGCGATTAGTGGCCATGTGACCCCTGATGCAGCAAGCTCGGCATCTGCGGTTCGTAGGCCGGTAAAATCGGACGCTGCTGCAGCTTGTAGAAGAAATACCCCAGCCACAGTCCGCCCAGCGCTATCGGTGCAACCAGGTACCAGATGCTGAAGTAGAAATGTCCGCGCGCGTGGGCGAAGTTCGGCACCACGTACCAGTAGATGTCCACCAGTCGCATGAACATCAACAGTAGCGCCAGCCCGATCATCTTCTGTCCGTCACGCTTCAAATTGCGCGACAACAGCAGCGCAAACGGCAGCGCGAAGTGAAACATAATGATGACCAGCGCGATCAGCCCCCAGCCGCCGCGAATGCGCGCCAGATAAAAGCTGATTTCATCAGGCAGATTCCCTGCCCAGATAATCAGCCACTGCGAGAAGGAGAAGTAGGCAAACAGCATCACGAACGCCAGCATCAACTTGGCAATATCGTGAAACTGCTCCGCCATGATGATCTCGCGCATCGGCGAGTAGCGGGTCAACACCGCCAGCATAACGATGCAGAACGACAGCGCCGACAGACCCTGGCCTGCCATGAAGATCATTCCGTAGATCGTCGATCCCCAGTGCGGATCGAGCGACATCACCCAATCCACCGCCGCGAACGAAATCGTCAGTGCATACAAAACAATGCCAATGCCGCTCAGCAGTTGGAAACGTGGCTGATGTCCTGTCGCCGACGCTTCATCCTGTAACGCCGACCGCTTGTTGAGCACATACATCAAGCCCAGCCACACCGTGAAGTAGATCACCTGCCGGATCCACCAGAACGGCATGTTCAGGTACCAAGAGTTATTCTCGGTTACTCCGTCACCAGTCATCCAGTGGTACAAGTAGTGGCGGCCTAAAAACAGCGGAATCCACAGCACCAGCATCAGGGGAAGAACGCGGCTCCCGGCTTCCATGACTCTTCGGATGGACAGCCCCCACAAACCACCTGACAGGTGTTGCACCATCAGAAGCGTCAGGCATCCCAGGCTCAAGCCCAACCAAAGCATGTAGCCGATGAGGTAGCCGCGCATCGTCTGCTCCGACTGCATAAACAGCCCGACGATGGTCGCTACCGCAGCTAGCACACCGATAGTGAGATACCTCTTCTGCCAGCCTGCCGCCTCGCGGGGCACGGCGTAGTTTGCAGGCTGAATCTGTGGATGCGGTTGGCTCATGGTCTCGTACCCTGTTTCGGCGTTGCGCTTTCGCTGCTCGGCAGCGCCGCCGGCGCTGGCTGCGGGGCCGCGCTCTGCGTGTCATACGGCGCGGAAATCACCACGCCCTTAGGTGGTTCGCTTGCGATCTGCTGTCCCAGAGGAACATCTGCCCGCGTCGCACCCTGGCTCAATTGCAATGCCTTGATGTAGGCCGCAATCGCCCAGCGGTCCTCGGGCTTCACCTGTTGCGAATAATCCAGCATCACGCCGAACCCGTTTGTCATCACGTCGAAAAAGTATCCGATGGGAGCGTTGCGCAACCGATCCGTGTGATACGAAGGCGGATGCTTCAACCCACGCTGCACGATCATGCCGTTGCCGTCGCCGGTTTCACCATGGCACGGCGAGCAATATATGTTGAAGCGCTGCTGTCCGCGCTGCATAACCTCGGCCGTCACAAGGAACGGCATATAAGTGCCGTCCTCACTCCCGATCTTGCCGGTATAGAAATAGGTGTCCGCGCGCTCGTGTCCGCGTGCCATCGCCCCCTCCACCAGCGGACGCGCCGCGCGCCTGTCGGCATAAAAATCGCTTTGGACCAACGGACGCTGATACGGCTGGTTTTGCATGTCGGCGCGACACCCTGCCAGCAGCAGTAATGCCGCCGCCACGAGCAGCAACCCCACCACGCTTTGGGATGTCCGATTAATGCGGCACCTCCGAAATCGAGAGCGGCTTCAGTCGTTCCATAAATTGTTGGGTGCCTACCAGATCAAACTTGGGATCGATCGCTTCCACGCACAGGAAGAACCGGTTGCGTGTCAC
Organism: Binatia bacterium; assembly: GCA_035638375.1. Lineage (GTDB taxonomy): Bacteria > Acidobacteriota > Terriglobia > Terriglobales > Acidobacteriaceae > DASRAA01. The sequence continues at coordinate 26,330 of DASRAA010000069.1, forward strand.
CTTCGAGAACCGGTCCACGTGAAACAGTGGATGATACGGCTGGGGCAATCCATTCAGGGCGAACATTCCGATCATCCCAATCACTCCCGCGAACAGGATGGTCATCTCAAACGTCGGTACGATGAAGGCCGGCCAGGAGTTATACGGTTTTCCGCCGATGTTCAGCGGATACGCAATCACGTTGATCCAGTACTGCAGCGCGAAACCCGACGTCCCGCCCAGAATCCCGCCGATCAGCGTCACCAGCGGCACTGCGGTCTTGTGGAAGCCGATCGCCTCGCTCGCCTCTTCAATCGGGAATGGGCTATACGCGTCCATTTCCCGATAGCCTTCCGCATACGCCGCCTTGCAGGCCGTCACCAGATCGGTTGGGGTCTCGAATTCCGCCAGCAGTCCATAAATGCTCGGTGCCGTTACCGCGTGGCCGTGGCTCATTCCTTCACCTCCGCCTGCGGCAGCAGCATGCGCATTTCAAAGATCGAAATCGCCGGTACCACGCGGATGAAGATGTAAATCGCCACGGTGAAGAACCCGATTGTGCCGAAATACGTCGCATAGTCCCAGCGCGTTGCCACGTAATGCCCCCAAGACGATGGCAGAAAGTCGCGATGCAGGCTGGTGATAATGATGACGAAGCGCTCCAGCCACATTCCTAGCAGCACGATCAGCGAAACTCCAAACAGCCAGCTGGTGCTCGAACGGACCTTCGGCCACCACAGGACCTGCGGAGTCAAAATGTTAAACAGGATGAGCGACCAGTAGAACAGAGCGTATGGCCCGAACCAGCGGTTGTGGATCATAAACCGCTCGTAGGTCGACCCGCTGTACAGCCCGATGAATGTCTCGAAGAAGTACCCATAGCCCACGATCAGGCCGGTCGCCAGCATGATTTTTGCTGAATTCTGCAGATGCCGCATCGTAATCATCTGTTCCAGCCCGTAGTACTTTCGGATCGGAATCGCCAGCACCAACACCATCGCGAATCCGGAGTAAATGGCGCCCGCAACGAAATAGGGCGGGAAGATCGTCGTGTGCCATCCCGGTAGAACAGAAATCGCAAAGTCGAAGCTCACCACGGTGTGCACGGAGAGCACCAGCGGGGTTGAGATACCGGCTAGCAGAATGTACACCGATTCGTAACGTGTCCAATGCCGTGCCGACCCCCTCCATCCCAGCGACAGAATTCCATAGACTCTCTTCGCCCAGAGTGACTGCGCCTCTTCCCGCATGGTCGCGAAGTCCGGCACCAGCCCCACGAACCAAAACACTGCCGAGATCGTCCCGTACGTCGATACCGCGAACACGTCCCACACCAGCGGGCTGCGGAACTGCGGCCATACACCCATGCTGCTGGGATACGGAAACATCCAGTAGAAAAGCCAGGGACGGCCCATGTGTAGCAGCGGGAACATGCCCGCGCACGCCACAGCAAACAACGTCATCGCCTCCGCAAAGCGGTTGATCGAGTTACGCCACGTCTGTTTGAACAGCAGGAGAATGGCCGAAATCAGAGTGCCTGCATGGCCGATACCGATCCACCACACAAAATTGATGATGGCGAAGCCCCAGGCCACCGGCACCTCGATGCCCCAGATGCCCACGCCTACCAGGAACAGGTACGTTACTGCCGTCAGAAGCGAGCCGAGCAGCAACATGCCGACGCCGAGGCCCGCCAGCCAACCCAGTCCAATCGGCCGCTTCAGTACCGCATCGGCGATCGTGTCGGTAACAGAATCAAACGTCTGCCCCGGACCGATTACCGGTGGCTCCTCCAGCAGTGTTACGTTGTTTTCCTCTACTCCCGCCATCTAGCTCCGCTCCGGCTTCTCTACTTCTGGATTCGGGTTGGTCACCACCGCCATATAGGTGGTGCGAGGACGCGTATTCAAATCTTCCAGCAAACCGTAATTGCGGCCATCGGCTCGCAGCTTCGAAACCTTGCTGTTCTTGTCATTCAAGTCGCCGAACACAATCGCACCCGCCGGACACGCCTGCTGGCAAGCCGTCTGGATCTCGCCGTCTTTGATCGAACGACCCTCTTTCTCGGCTGTGATTCGGCCTGCTGCAATGCGCTGTATGCAATACGTGCACTTCTCCATGACACCGCGGCTCCGGACGCTCACCTCCGGATTGCGCATCATCTTGTACTGCGGCGTCGTCCAGTCCTGCCACAGCAGGAAGTTAAACCGGCGTACTTTGTACGGGCAGTTATTCGAGCAGTAGCGCGTTCCCACGCAGCGGTTGTACACCATGTCGTTCAGGCCTTCCGTTGAGTGCACCGTCGCACCCACCGGGCACACCGTTTCGCAGGGAGCGTTTTCGCACTGCTGGCAAGGAATTGGCTGATAATACGCCGACGGATTCTCTGTTCCGCCCTCGTAGTACACATCCACGCGCAGCCAGTTCATATGCCGGCCGCGCATCACCTGCTCTTTACCAACCACCGGAATATTGTTTTCCGCCTGGCAAGCCACCACGCAGGTCTTGCATCCGACGCATGAGTTCATGTCGATGGCCATGCCCCACTTCGCTTCTGTGTACTGGAACAGCGGCAATCCCTTCGATGTCGTATAGAGCGAGAACTCCGGCGACGGAGCCTCACCGAGTTCCTTGGCAAATTCCGGGTGCTTCAGAAAGTCATCCAGCGTCGCCTTGCGAACGATGTGGCGGTCGCTCATATTGTCCGCGCCCGGAATCCCCGACTGGTCGATGTACTGCCAGCCCTGCGGATTGGCAAAACCATACCCACTGCCGACCTTCGTCACCTTGCCGCCGGCAAAGTACATCGCATCGCTGGTGCGCAGATCATAAGCGTTGAACCCGACGCCCGTTCCCACTCGTCCGCTCTTGGTGCGCCCGTAACCAAAAAACAATGTCACGGCATCATCCGGATGCCCAGGCGTTCTCCACACCGGCCCCGTCACCCTGCGACCATTGACATCGATCTCGACGACATCTTCAGTCTGCAGGCCCAACTTCTCCGCAGTCTTGACGCTGACCTGCACCGCGTTGTCCCAGCAGATCTGGGTCATCGCCTTGGGCGTCTCTTGCAGCCAGGCGTTGTTGGAGAACGTCCCGTCGTAAATGGTGGGATCACGCCGGAACATGACTTCTATGGCGCCTTGGTTGGGCGCGCTCGCCGCCGGCACGCTGCCCTTCGCCGCAACCGTCTTCGCCGGCAGTGCTGTTCCCGCAACAAATCCGTCGTTCAGCGCCTTCCGCCACGCGGCTTCGAAGTCGCCTGTCATCTTTTGCTCCCAGTACCGACGGACAATCTCGTAACCTGTCGTTGTCGGCGACCCATTCAGCGCCTCGACCAACTCATACTCGCTCTTGCCATCGTACAGCGGAGCAATCAGCGGCTGGATCAGCGTCGCCGTGCCATCGATGGTCCGCACATCACCCCACTGCTCAAGATAATGTGCAGCGTTGATGTGCCAGTGAACGAAATCGGTCGTCTCATTCTGGAAGAGGCTGTGCTGCACCCGCAGCTGCACCTTCCCCATCGCATCGCCGAACTTCAAATCGGCCGGAGCGTCATACACTGGGTTGCCGCCGATAATCACCAGCAAGTCCACCTTGCCCGCGCTCATATCGCCGACGAGTTCCTTCAGCGCTGCGGTCTGGTCTTGCGGCTTCGCCTCCACCGGATTGGTGTAGTACACGGTCGAACCCACGGCGCCCAGCGCCTGGTTCATGGCGTGCGCCAGCGCATGCACTGCCGCAGGCTGGTTGTCCCCGGCAATCACCAGCGCCCCACCTTTGTGCGCCTGAAGATCCCTCACCAGCGCCGCAACAAAAGCTTGCTGCTCCGGCTTTGCCGATCCACTGCCTACACCCAATCCCGCCGCAATCGCCCGCGCTACCCCTTCCACTTCCGAAGCCTTTGCCGGCAAGCGATGATCAGCTTTTCCGCCCGTGTTGGTTGGAGAGCTCTCCACCATATAGAAGCGGGACATCTTCTCCTTCAGCTCGGGATTCCGCCGCGACGCAAACTGCCTCGTGTACAGCACGAATCCCGGATACCCGCTCGACAGGAAATCTCCATCCAGCGACAGAATCACATCCGCTTTATCAAAGTTGTAGTGCGTTTCCACGTACTGGCCGAACGCCAGCTGCGAGCCCGCCCGCACATTGTCCCGGCCCACCGGGTCGTATTGCACCCACTTCGCCTGCGGATACTGCTTCAGCAGGGTGTCCAATTGCTCCGCCAGCGTCGGCGAACTGACCGTTCTCGTAAGAATCCGCAGCCCCGAACCCTGCACGGCCTTTTGAGAATTCATCGGCCCCTGTAGCGCGTTCGTAAAGTCGCTCCACGCCCGAATGAAGCCCGTGTACGTCACCGACTGCGAGCGGTCCGGATCGTACATATCCAGGATCGACGCCTGCGCGAACACATCACTTCCCACACCCGCCGGGTGATCCGGGCTTCCCTCCACCTTCGTCGGACGCCCTTCGTGGCTCTCGACCAGCACGGGCGTGGCATATCCCGCCAGCGGCATGGCGCTGGCGAAATACAGCGGAATTCCCAACGTGATGGGCTCGGGCTGCCGTACATAAGGAACGATGGGCTCAATGGGCTGCTTCACGCACGCAGACAGTCCCGCCAGCGCCATCGACGCCGTCATCAGCTTCATGAAATCGCGCCGCGAAGCTCCTTCCGGCCACACCGAGGCCAGCCGCGGAAACTCGCGATGCACCATCTCGAAAAACCCATCGGTCTGGGCCAGCTCTTCCAGGCTTCGCCAATACTGCGGACCGCTGTTGGCGCGCGACAGCCTCTCCCGCACCTCCGCCAGCTCCAGCTTGCTGGGACAAACCGCCTCGGACATCCGTTCCTTTTCTTTATCCATCTTCTCGCCGGTTCCGGTACTCACTTGCTATCCGATGTTCAAGAAACTTTCGCAGCAAACTACTCGCTTGTCATTCCGAGCAGAGGCGTCGTCCGCCCGCGGCGGACGATGCCGGAGTCGAAGAACCCCAACCCTGCTTAAAATCCTTCCACCACTCCATAGGCTTGGTGTGGCTTTACCGGGGTGGAGCACCGCTTCTTTCCCTCCCCGGTGAAGCACCGCCTCAGCGGTGCATTCCTCAACTCCTCTTTCACCGCGGGGTTAGCCGCTGAGGTCAATCGCTAAAAGCTAATTGCTAGTTGCTAGTCGCTTACCGATGGCACGTATTGCAACTCGTTATGCCCTCCACCGTCCTCACTTTGTATTGCGACTTCAGCGCCGTCCCCAGCTCAACCTGGTCCGTGTACTGCGTCCCCGCCACCAAAACCGGATGCGCCGAAGACGGCTGCTCATAATTCATGTTGAACACCTGGTCACGTGGCCGCAGATACTTCTCCGTCGCACGGTGGCACTCCAGGCACCACTCCATCCGCATGGATGACTCCTGGTACATAAACGGCATCTTGTTCACCGGCCCGTGACAGGTCGCGCAGCCCACACCTTTGTTCACATGAATACTGTGATTGAAGTACACGTAGTCGGGCAGGTAATTGACCCTTGTCCACATCAGCGACTGCCCGGTCCGGTAGCTCTCCCGCACCGGCTCCAGCATCGCGGCATTGGTCCAGATCTGCGAATGGCAATTCATGCACGTCTTGGTCGGAGGAATCCCCGCATAACTCGACTGCTCCACCGACGTATGGCAGTACCGGCAATCGATCCCCAGTCCGGCATTGTGATGCTGATGACTGAACGGAACCGGCTGCGCCATCCGCACGCCCTGGTAAGTCACATACGGGGCGCGCTGCATCTCCCACGCCACCGTCAGCAGCACGGTAATCACCACGATCACCGCAAGCATCGACAGACGCGAACCGCTATTCGCACTACGATGAAAAATTTGTGCCATGTACGAAGCTATCCAGTTTTGCGGGTACAGCGCTGAACCCCATCAACGCTCGATTTCACGCGGTTGTAAGCCTGCGAACTGTAGGGGTGTGATGCGTATCACCCAAGCGAGTGATTATAACAAGTCGGCTTCACTGCTGTGCAAGCAGACATTTTGCGCAGCATCGTGACTGTTTTCTCGGTGCGCCAATTGCATCACTGGCAGTGCACTTTCCGTTGTGATTCACAACACCATGAATCGATATCGATCGAGAGTGGGGCGCCCATCTTTTCGCTGTCTTTTGGCGAAAGGGGTGGGACCGGAAATTTCCGCAAGCGAAACCTTCTCTGAACAACCATCTAAAGTTCCGTTGCGCTTTAGCTGATAGCTGATGACTGACGCCTATTCCGGGTTTCCCATGAATTTGCGACGATTCCCCGCCTTCCATTTACATTTACACACATGATCGTAGGAACAGGAATCGACAGCGCCGAGGTGGAGCGGATCGCCCAAAGTATTGGGCGGTTCGGAGCCCGCTTCACGGAGCGTGTCTTTACAGCCGAAGAAATCCGCTATTGCGAATCGAAGGCAAATAGGGTTGAGCGCTACGCGGCAAGATTTGCTGCCAAGGAAGCCGGCATGAAGGCCATCGGGACCGGATGGAGCCAGGGAGTGCGTTGGCGCGACATCGAGGTTCAGCGTCTTCCCGGCGGCAGGCCGACCCTGGCGTTCCATGGCAAAGCTGGCGAATTCTTCTCCCGCCTCGGCGCAACGCAAGCCCACCTTTCCTTGACCCACACAAAAGGAATGGCGATGGCAGTGGTCATCCTGGAAAACAGAGGCCAATAATCGGTCTCTTATCAGCAACAGTCAGAAAGGCTAAGGGCAAAGAGCGAGGAGCGAAAAACCGACGACGGTTTGAGCCATTGTACTACTATCAAGGCATGGCGTCTTAACTTCAACAAATAAAAGGTCTTGGCCGGCAGTAGGCCCCCTCCTGCCTCATTCCAGTGCAAATTTGCTTGGGGAATTGTCGTTCCACTGCTATCATAAAATCGCTCGATTGATCGACGTTGTACGCAGCAGTTCCTGCCTTGCAGCATCCCTGCCTGCTTCACAATCCGTTCGAATCGCAGCTATATCAATTTCGAAGGAACAAGTAACACAATGGAACAAGGAACAGTTAAGTGGTTCAATGACGCGAAGGGCTACGGCTTCATCAGCCGTCAGAACGGTGAAGACGTTTTCGTTCACTACTCTGCCATCCAGGCCGGCGGCTTCCGCAGCCTCCAGGAAGGCCAGACCGTTCAGTTCAACGTTGTCAAGGGCCCCAAGGGTTGGCAGGCGGAAAACGTCCAGATCGTCTAACGTCCGAGCACAAATTAATAGCTAAGGCGGTCTTCCCCCGGACCGCCTTTCGCTTTCTGCGACCAAAAAAATTAGCCCGGATCGTGCTTAACGGCGGAGCCGCGACGTGCTTCTGGGCGTAGGCTTCGGCCGCTTAAAAGTGTCCAATTACATCCCAGCCGCGGAGCGGCGTCTTTAGCGCCGGATGCCCTATCCTTTCGCCCTTCTCTGACAGAGGCTGGGCTCCCGCCACCGCAAAGCTGATGCCTGATGCTCGGCGCCTGACAACCACCCCCTGGGACAAGCCGCTCTCCGTCAGCCCCGAACCGCTACCTCTCAGGTGCAAATTGCAACTTTTGCGCTATAGGCCCGGAGTCGCTTCTGGCGTATAAATCCTGCACTCGAACTTCTCTACACTCAGGGGCCTATCATGCGCCACGCTTCACGCGGCTTTGGCGTAAGGAATTGCGCGCTTCGTCTCGCAATCGGGCTGGCCTTTGCCAGTGCGCTGCTGCTTCCCGCCTGTTTCGCCCAGGATCCGCCGAACTCACGGTCATCCGATACATCTGATCACGCCCTTACCTGCGTTCTCCGCGATCTCAACGGACATCCCCTCTCCGCGATTGCAATTGAACTGCGCTCCGCCTCGCCGCCGCTGGAAAGAATCCGCGCCCTAACTGAGTCCGATGGCTCCTACACATTCGGGGGTCTGCGTGAAGGCGAGTACATCGTGACTGCGGCGGGAGGCCTTCTCTCCCAGCCTCAGCACCTACAGATTCATAGCGAACACGCCACGCTCTCGCTGCGCCTGCCCATCGAACTCCCCGCAGTACCGAGTCACACCGCCGACCTCGTCTCCGTTCAACAGTTGCGCCCGCCCACGAAGGCGGAGCAAACGTTACTGAAAGCCACCGAGGCCTGGACCCACAACGATAGGCATCTGAGCCGAGCGCTTGCCCTGGAGGCGCTGCATCAGCAGCCGGACTATGCCCTTGCACTCACACTTCTCGGCATGATTGACCTGCAGGAAGGCCACGCCGATGAAGCGATCAGCAATCTCCTGCAGTCCCTCCGTCAATGTGCAATCGCGCCCCGCACCTATCTGGTTTTAGCGTCGGCTTACAACCAGCAGCACCGCAATGCCGAGGCCTTGGACGCCCTTTCCATCGCCTCGAAACTGCTGACTGGCAGTTGGCAGCTACACTATGAAACCGGCCGCGCGTATCTGGGCGAGGGACGGTTCCAGTCAGCCGTCACCGAATTCGACACCGCCCAGCAGCTCACCACCGACGACAACATTGTGGTTCGGCTGGGGAAGGCCCACGCTCTACTGGGATTGCAAGACTATGATGGGGCCCGCGCAGAACTCGCCAGAATTCTCGAGAAATCGCCGCACGGCATCTACAGCGACGAATCGCGTAAGTTGGCCGGACTGATCGACGCTCACCGTGCCCCGGCAAACAACTCCGCTGACGCCGATCCAAACGTCGCCGCCAGTGTCCGTATCGAGCACTGAAATGAGTTTTCAGGTGTCAGGTCTCAGGTTCCCGGCTATCAGCTTGGAATGACGATTGGAGCCTGAAACCTTACGCCTGACACTGACCACTGACAACTGCCTTTAAACTCCCGCCGCTGCCACCCCCGAGTAATACCTCTGAGTCCTCGGCAACTTCGCGGCATATCCCAACAAAAAGAAGAACGCGGTCGATAACAAACAAATCACCAGCCGAGTCCGCGCCAGCGGCAGCGGCTCCAGATTCATAAACTTGCCCAACCGCCACGCGGCCCAATTCACCACCTGTGTCGGCACCACCGTCCAGATCGCCACATAAAACCACGCTCGCTCGGCTCCTTCGCCGAACGTATCTTGCTTCGCACGCGGAGTGAGGTTCATCACCGTTCCCAGCACCACCAACAGGGCCAGCGGATAATATGCGTACTGATACAGCTCCTTCAGCATCCACTGCCCAGTCGCCGCCGCAATGCATAAACCAATAACATTCAGCGCAAACGGCACAATAATGTCGATCCACGCCGCCGTGTAGCACACTACGCGATACCACAGGTTCGGCTGATGCACACCGTAGTAGTGAATGTAAGGACGCTGCTCGCACCCCGGCACCCGCCCCAGCCACCCTCGCCAGAACACTACTGCTGCCACAATCCCCAGCCAAATCCAGTGCCGCCGGTCCGGCCCGTGTGTGTACAGGTCGTAGGTGAGCGGCCACCCTGGCAGCACCCAAAACACCCATATCCAGATGGGGGTGTGCAGCACGCGGTAATATCCCTTGTTCTTTTCCCGAAAAACAGCCTGCTTCATACGTGAACTTTGAGGATAGCGATTGCGCCGGACCCAGCGCAAACCTTCGTTCACAGTGAACTCCCCGGTTAAGTGTGTCATCCTGAGAGAAGCGAGGCTGCGCAGCGGACGAGCGGAGTCGAAGGACCCCTTTTGAGCGAAGTGTCTCCCTTAGGACAGGACGGACGGCTGGCAGCTAGTTGCTCACAACAACCTTCCTCCGTCGTACAGCAGCTTCCCCTCCACCAGCTGCGCCTCCGCCATCAACGTATGTTTCCTCGGCGTCTGCTTCTCGTCGTCGATGTGCAGCACACTATGCCCATGCGCCACCAGGTAGTCGCTCACCAGCATGCGATGACACTGAAAGCACATCCGCTCCGCACACATGATCGCCGTCCCACTCCTGGGTGCCCCACCCTTATCGTCGGCTCTAGGCGACGGTAAAATCAGATCACTGCGCGAAGCGATCTCCAGCAATCTACCAATCCCCTCCGCAAACTCCTCCGTCATCATGTAGTCCGCATAATTGCGAAACGAATCATTCCGCAACCCTGTATTCGGCGACTCCTTCAGCACTTTCTTCCGTCGCCCACCCAGCTCTCTCATCCACACGTACCGAATTCCACATCGTGGGAGCTCCACTTCCAGCGACTCTCGATTGAAATGCGGCTGCCTCCGCGACAGGGGAAACGCCCGTATGTCCACCAGCGTCACAATCCCATGTTTCCGCAACGCCGCAACCAACTCGTCGAACGTTCGCGTCGAATGTCCAATGGTGTAAATGACGGCCACAACGAACCTAAGAGATAGGATCCAAGCCTTTGCGCCCGCTTTTGGAGGAGGCGCAGAAAGCAAAAACTACAAATTACCAATTACTAATCAATTATGCTCTCCACCGCCCTCAACACCGCCTCATCCTTGTCCGGCTCCACCGTCCGCAGATCCAGCAACACCTGCCCCTGTTCTACCCTCGCAATCACCGGCGTTTCCCACTCGCGCAACTTTCGCGCAATCTCATCGGCTCCCATCTCCGCTGACGACACCGCCACCGCCCGGCTGGCCAGCGTCGCCCCCGGAGCCGACCCTCCCCCAATCACCGACTGCACCTGCACAACCTGCACCCTCAGCTTCGGCGAGCTGATACGCAGTTTGCGCATCATGTGCTCCGCGCGCTCGTCGATCTGCTCTTCCGTCAGCCTCATCATCCGTAACGCCGGAATCGCATCGTAATCCCCCCGCAGATACGCCAGCATCGTCGCCTCCAGCGCCGCATAAAACATCTTGTCCGCCCGCAGCGCGCGAAACAACGGATTCTTCCTCACCTTCGCCACCAGCTCCGGCGTCCCGCTGATCAGCCCCGCCTGCGGACCGCCCAGCAGCTTGTCGCCGCTGAACGTCACCACGTCCACGCCCTTCCGCAGACTTGCCGCAATCGTCGGCTCGCCATGCACGCCTACCGTCCGCAAATCAAAAATGTCTCCGCTTCCCAAATCCTCCATCAGCGGAATCCCACGCTTCCGCGCCAACGCCGACAACTCCTCCAACGACGGCTGCTCGGTAAACCCCCTGATCTCGAAATTTGACCGATGCACTCGCAGCAGCAGCCTCGTCTTCTCGTTGATCGCCCGCTCGTAATCCGCAATTCGCGTGCGGTTCGTCGTCCCCACCTCGCGCAACACCGCCCCCGACTTCGCCATCACATCGGGAATGCGAAACGACCCGCCAATCTCCACCAGCTCGCCGCGTGACACGATGACCTCGCCGCCTTGCGCCAGTGTGTTGAGCGTGATCAACACCGCCGCTGCATTGTTGTTGACAACAATCGTCGCAATCTCACCCAACGAAAAGCCTGGGTGCCCCACTTCGCATTCTTTTGGCGGGGTAGGTAGGACGGAATCTGGGTGCCCCATCATTTCTCTTCTTTTGGGAGAGGGTGGAATAGAAACTCCTGCACCGCCGAGTAACTTCTCGAACAACCGACTCACATGCACATCCCGCTCGCCGCGCTCCCCGCTCTCCAAATCCATCTCAATGTTTGAGTACCCCCGCGCCACCTCCACCACATGCCTTAGAGCCTCTTCACTCAGCGGAGCCCTCCCCAGATTCGTATGCAGAATCACGCCTGTCGCATTGATGACCGGCCGCAGCGAGTACGCCATCGCCTGTCCCAGTCGCCGCTCAATCTCCGCCGGAGCGCCCTCCACCGCCGCCGTGACCTCTTGCTCGCTCATCTCCCCCCGTGCAATTCGCGAACGCAACTCTTCCAGCAGCGTGCGCGACGCTTCAACCGCAACCGCGTGTCCAAACTTCGTGGCAACAGGCTGCGCCTCGCGCAGCAACTCATCCACGCTCGGCAGTAACCGAAACAATTCGGATTGCGAAGGGACGCTCACCACTGACTAGTCTGCGAGACTCGCCCCTCCGGTGGCAAGGGTACTGGGCTGTTTACTTACGCCCTGCCAAACTCGCCAGGACCAGTAACCCCACTCCGCCAATGACGAACAACTTCGCGATGTCCACCGGATTGGCAAAATGAATGAAGTGCACGTCATGGTCCGTTATCTCCAGGGCCCCCGCCGGACGTGCGCTGACCATGCCACCGCCGCCGCCGCCCGACCGCGGACCGCCGCTCCCTTCGTCCCCCCGCTCGCCGCCTCCCCACCCGCCGCCAAGTCGATACTGCACACGAGCGACGGGGACGACAGTTCGACCATTGGAGTGGACCGGTTCACCGAACACTTGCTTCACATTTGCAGTAGTGGCAAAACGCTCCGACAATGACTGTAGGATCTCTTGTACTGGATTCATGCGATGCTCCGAGAGGTTTGACACTAGGCGCACTCCAGAGGTGGCTTGCTCTCCGGCTTTAACCTGGGTCGACTCAGGAAGGTTCTCTTCTGCGTCAACAAGGAGCTAAATTAGGGCACGACTTCACCCGCGCCGGCCAGCGCAAGAAAAAAATGGGCTTTTCCCCCTGTGGGAGTTTGCGAATACACCGTAGCCCATCTCCGGAATGCGTGGGAAAGCTAATTACCAATTACCAATTACCAGACCAGTCACCGGCTATCCCACCTCCACCAACCCATACCTTCGATTCCAATGCCCCCGCAAGTGCATCACCGCATTGGCGATCTCCTGCTGGGTGATGTGCTCATTCGGGCCCTCCAGCACCATCTTCGCCTGCTTGCGCGTTAGCTCCAGCACATCACGATCGCGGAGCAGATTCGCTACACGAAAATCCGGCATGCCCGCCTGCCTCGTCCCGAAGAACTCTCCCGGCCCGCGCTGCTGCAAATCCAGCTCTGCAATCTCGAAGCCGTTCTGCGTGCGCACCATCGCATCCAGCCGCTCTTCCGCTTCCGGAGAAACCTTCCCGCCCGTCATCAGTACGCAATATGACTGCGCCGCGCTGCGCCCAATCCGTCCGCGTAACTGATGCATTTGCGACAACCCAAACCGCTCGGCGTGCTCAATCACCATTACGCTCGCGTTCGGCACATCCACTCCGACCTCAATCACCGTCGTCGACACCAGTACATCAATCTCGCCACGCTGAAACGCCGCCATGGTGGCGCCTTTTTCGTCCGCGCTCATCCGCCCATGTAGCAGACCCACATGGAGGCCGGCCAGGTCCTTACTACGCAGCTGCTCATACATTTTCACCGCCGCTTTGAGCTCACCTTCTTGCGCTGCCTCTTCAATCACCGGATACACCACATACGCCTGCCGCCCCGCTTTCACCTGCTTGCGCACGAACTCCCACACCTCATGCGCGCGCTCATCGCCCACACGCCTCGTCTTAATCGGGGTCCTTCCCGGCGGCAACTCGTCCAACAGGCTCGTCTCCAGATCGCCATACAGCGTCAGCGCCAGTGTTCGTGGAATGGGCGTCGCCGTCATCACCAGCACATCCGGCTCAGCAGCCCCTGTCTTCTTCATCAACTTGAACCGCTGCATCACGCCGAACCGGTGCTGCTCATCCACAATCACCAGCCCCAGCTTGTCGAACTCCACCGACTCCTGGATCAGCGCGTGCGTCCCAATCACCAGCTGCGCATTTCCCTGCGCGATATGCCGCCGGATTTGCTTCTTCCGGCTCACCTCTTGCGACCCGGTCAGCAGCAGAATGCGATATCCCGCTTGTTCCAGAATTCTTCGTGCCGACAAATAATGTTGGGTCGCCAGAATCTCCGTCGGAGCCATCAGCGCCGCCTGATACCCGTTCTCGATGGCAATCACCGCCGCCTCAAACGCGACAATCGTCTTCCCCGACCCCACATCCCCCTGCAGCAGCCGGCGCATCGGCGCCGCCTCGCGCATGTCGTCAACAATTTCCTTCAACACGCGCTTCTGCGCCGCCGTCGGATGAAACGGCAGAATCCGCTTCACCGCCTCGCGAACTCCCTTGTTGATCTGAAAGCTCACTCCCGTCTGCGCGCGCACCTTGCGCCGCTTCAGCTCCAGCCCCAGTTCCAGAAAAAACAGCTCCTCGAATATGAGCCGAAAAATCGCCGGCGTCCTTGCCGCCTGCAGCTTCGCCAGGCTCTCGCCCACTTCCGGCCAATGGGCTTGCCAGAACGCGCTCTTGCGATCGATCAGCCCCACTTGCCCGCGCACCACCGGCGGAATCGCATCCGGCAAATCACCTTCGAGCCGCTCCAGCATTCCGTGAATCACCCGTCGAAACCATCGCGCCGTCAGCCGTCCCTTGCCAACTGCCTCGTAAATCGGAACGATGCGTCCCGTCTCCAGCGTCTGCCACTTTCGCTCGTCGTCGCTGCCCGCCCTGCCATCTTCAATCGGATCGTGCAGGATTTCGAACTGCGGCTGCAGAATCTCCAACCGCGTCTCGCCGCGCGATGACCTCTCAACTTTCCCGTACAAGGAAACAATCTGCCCCGCGCGAAACTTGTCCTTCAGATAAGTCGCGTTGAACCAGATACACTTCAGCGTCGAACCGCCCTGCCCAACCGTCATCTCAAAGATGGGCATGCGGCGCGTGCGAAACAGCCCTGACCCGCGCACCTCCGCGATGACGCTCGCCATCTCACCCGCCCTCAGCTCGTTAATCCCCCTCGGATTCAGCCGGTCTTCATACCGAAACGGCAGGTGATACAGCAAGTCCTCGACTGTCATGATGCCCTTCTCCGCCAGGATGTCGGCAATCTTCGGGCCCACACCCTTCACGTACATCACATTGGTAGAGAGATCGAGCACGACTGCGATGGTAAACCAGTGGTCAGTTGCCAGCAGCCAGTTGTCAGTTGATCTCCATTAGTTCAAGAGGCGTGTCATGCTGAGCGAAGCGAGCCGCCTGGCGACGAGTGGAGTCGAAGGACCTCTTTGCAGGCCACGACGGCTTGGCCGTCCAACTCGCTCACGTTGGGGCCGTTTTGTATCAGGGCACGACTTCTGTCGTGCTGTATGACGCCGAAGAATACCTTGGGGCTTTAGCCCCAGCAGTAAGTTTGTTCTCAAAACGTCCTAGTCTCGCGGCCTCATCCTGAGCAAGGACTCGCCGAACGATGCGCGTCCGTGTCAAAGTCGAGCCGTTCTGCTGGCGTGACCCTGAGCGCAGTCGAAGGGGAGAGCCAAGAGGCGAGACCCTGAGCGAGGGCAGCGAGTCGAATGGGAACCTGTTTCAGGTTTGGATTACTACGACTGTGGGTGCCCTATCGTGGCCCGGTTTTGGCCAGGGTAGAGCTTTTCGTTTAGCCCACCAACTTCCACGCCTGCACCATTATGCGGCGTCATCCTGAGCGCAACGCTCGCACTGTTTTTCTGACCTGCTTTTTTTGCGGAGCCTGCTCTGAGCCTCTCGAGGGTTAGGCGCGCGCGCAGTCGAACAACCTGTTTGTGTTTGGGACTAGGGAGGTATTTGCTCGACCGGAAACGGCGGAGCCGTGACGTGTTTTTAGGCCTGGGCGCGAGCCCGCGCTGGGTGCGCCGAATAGGACATCGGCCGCGGAGCGCGGTCTTTGCCAATGCTCATTGGTGCCAATCCACGGCCGCTTTCGCCTTTTTCTTGAAACCTGAAACTCGAAACCTGAAACTAACTGTGGGTGCCCCCTCCTTTCGCCCTCTTTCGGCAAAAGGGTGGGAAGAAAACATGCTCTCCCGCTTCCTTAAGCAGTTCGCCGCCGTGCTCCTCGGCTCACTGCTCTACTTCTTTGTGCTGATGCCCCATCTTCCGCCCGCCGCCCGGCACCAGCCCTTCCGCCTCGATTGGGGCATCGTCGTCCTCGCCTGGATTTGTCTTGTTTTCTGGGGTCTCATCGAACTCGCGGTCCGCCACAGAGGTTAATACGAGTTACCAGCTGCCAGTCACAGTTACCGCAAAAAATCGGGGATCCTTTCGCCTCCCCGGGTTCTTGTCTTACGTCCTGCTTACAACTGGTTGGGATGGCTCTGCTGCCAACTCTTCTGCCATTCCTTCATCTGTTGGTCGAGCTGTTTCTTGAGCTCATCCATCTGCTTTTGGAAAACGGGCTGCTGCTCCTTCCACTGCCGTTCCCATTCTTGCGTCATCTTCTTGATTTCTTCCGCCGAGGGCTT
This sequence comes from Binatia bacterium, assembly GCA_035638375.1. GTDB lineage: Bacteria > Acidobacteriota > Terriglobia > Terriglobales > Acidobacteriaceae > DASRAA01. Next base: position 42,372 of record DASRAA010000069.1, read on the forward strand.
TATCTGTTCCGCCATCTCCCGCGCCTGTTGCTCCCACTCCGGAGCCATCTTCGCCCAGTCTTTGCTGATTTGCTCGGCTTGCTTCTGAATTTCCTTCGACTGCTTCGCCAGCTCCTCCGCCTGCCGCTTCATCTCGGGCTGCGCGGCCTTGACGCTTTCTTCCACCTGCTTGTGGATCGCCTCCAGCTGCTTCGGATCGAGCTTCGCCATCTCTCTCGCTTGCTGCTCGAACTGCGGCCCAAGCCGGTTCATCTGCGCCGAAAACTCCTCCATCTGTTGCTCGAACGCTCTCCACTCTTCACTGTCCAGCTTCGAGGTATTCCCCGGCAGGCTCATCTGCAGCGACTGTTCTTTCTTGTCGCGAATCACCACCACTGCGACCTTGCCGCTCTGGGCCTTCAGCGCCCGCTTCCAATCCGCCATGTCATGGATCTGTTCGTTGTTCACCCGCACGATCACGTCGCCGGCCTTCAATCCGGCGTTTGCCCCCGGACTGCCTTTTTCCACTGTGCGCACCAGCACTCCGCGATTCGGTGGGACTCCGAAATATTCGCCCAATTGCGAGCTCAGCGGCTCGACGATAATGCCGCTCCGCACCGCCATCGGCGTCATGATGTGCACATCAACTTCCGGCACGGCCGGCACGGGGGGAATCGGCGGAAACACAACCGGAGCCGCGACCACAGGATTCAGCGGCGTACGCGGTGGCGGAGGAGCAGGGACCGAAGCCATCTGCTTCCAGTCTCCCAGCGTCACCTTCATGTCCCGGCTCTGGCCGTTGCGCACAACTGTCAGCGTCACGGTGCTGCCCGGCGCGCTCGCATGGATAAATCCGGCGAACTGGTCTGGATTGGTTACCGCTTTACCATTAAATGCAGTTACGACGTCGCCCCCCTTGAGGCCGGCTCGGCATGCGGGCCCGTCCTGGTCCACGTTCTCGATCAACGCGCCAGCGTTGGCCAGATGCAGCGACGACGCCATCTCCGGTGACACCTTCTCCACCATCACGCCCAGGTATGCCCCAGTGGACGGATCGCCCGGGTGTCCCGCCCCCAGACTGCTGGTCGCCGCGCCCAACGTCAGCGCTCCGCATAGCAGCAAATTCAAAACTTGACGCATAGCCATACACACAGCCCTCTACTGCCCTTGCTTAATGTCGATCTGTCCAACTGTCGTGCGCAGACGAAGAATCGGCCCGCCGCCATTCAACTGGCCTTCGCCAAACATTGACTTCGGTCCGTATTGCCCGCCTTCCGACGAAATCGCAATGCCTTTGAAGGCCGAATTGATTCCGCTGCCGCTCGCCAACTCCGTCGACGCATGCACATCCACACCCAGGTCGCGCGGCAGATATACCACAATATTGCCGAGCGTGGTGTGCAGATACGACTCGCGGAACTGGTTTCGGCCGCCCACAAACTGCGCTGTAATCGCGCCGCCGCCGGTCTCGACGTATGCTCCCTGCCCAACCTTCCACAGCTCGACCGAGCCGCCGCCGGTAATTATCTTCACGAAGCCCTGGGCACTTCCTACGCGAACACTGCCTCCACCCGTCTCCGCTTTCAGACTTCCACCGACGTCGCCGAAGTTCAGGTTGCCACCACCGGACGTCGCCGTTAGATCTCCCGCGCACTTGTTGACTTCGACATTCCCCGCGCCGGTCTCAATCGTTGCCGGTCCCGAGGTGCCAATATGCACTTTCCCGCCGCCGGTTTTCACAATAAGCTTTCCGGCCACGCGTTCCACGACAATTGCACCGCCACCGCTCTCCAATGACAAGTCAGAATTGACGCTGCCTGCTTCCATCGCTCCGCCGCCGCTCTTTACCGTAACCGCTCCGTCCAGATCATTCAGCCTCACCGCGCCTCCGGCGGTAAACGCCATAATCGTTCCCTGGATCGAGTTCAGCGACAGCGCTCCGCCTCTGGTTTCCGCCTTTACGACAGGCGTCAGGTGCGGAATCTGCACTACGAAATCTGCCGCCAGCCGATTCAGGCTTCGCCCGATGGTCCGGCCTTCGAGCACCACTACATCGCCAACTTTGCTAGCGGTAATGCGGAGCTGCTCAAACTGCTTTCGTGCAGCTTCTTCTGTATCCGCCGTGGAGCGCTTCCGCACCACGTACGTTACCTGTGGCGCACCGCCTTGCACCTGCAACGATCCCATGTCCGTCGCGGCGCGAAATTCGCGTCCTGCCGGCACAGTTCCCGTGGTTTCTTCCACCCACGTATTTCCATCGCGAAAAATCCGCGACGATTGTGCCCACAACGGCGCGGTTATCACAGCCAAGCCCGCCACAGCCGCAACTCTCCACCGGCGGGCGCTCGCCGTCTTCAATTTAGGTCCCACATTCATCAAAGCTGTCAGTACACCGTCGGCATCGAAGCCAACAGCCGCTTCGATTCAGTGCGAATGTATTCGCTAGGATCTTCCTTCGCCATTTGTTGCAGCGCCATGCGCACGCTGCTATCGGCCTTTACCGGCTCCAGCGCATGGAGAGCCCCGCTGCGCACGCCCAAATTGCTGTCATTCAACAGCGCCTCCAGCACGGCATTGCGCACGCGAATGTCGTCTTTCACAAAGTTGGACAGGCCTTCCAACGAATGCAGCCGCACTCCGGGATTGCTGTCATACCGCAGCGCATAGGTCAGCGTCTCGCGTACGCGCGGATCGTCCGACTTCTCCGCCAGGGCATCCACCGAATTCAACCGCACGCCCGAATTCTCATCACTCTTCGCCGCAAACAGCAACAGGTCTTTCACGTGGGGATCGTTGATATCACCCTGCACGCTGCCCGGCATCACCCGGTCATACTGCACCTTTACTGTATTGCTCGACGGATCTCGTTCAATGGCAGTGACTCCACCAATGGCCGCTCCCTGGAAGTTCTCCGTCTGCGGCGCCACGATGCCGCCTTGGTTATGACGCATCGACTGATACATCGCGCCCAAGCCACCGCCGAATCCGACCATGAAGATCACCATCGCCAGCGCAGGGGAGAAACGTACCTGCCGTAGCCACGCCGACGGATCAAACGCAAATCGGTGATACCACGCCCGGTAGGGATTCGTCTGCTCCAGCGCTTCTTGCAAGCGCATACGCGCCGCAGCCAGAAAGCTAGCCGACGGCTCTTCCATCGGCAACGCATTCAGCTGCGCCTGAAACTCTCGCTGATCGGCCAGCTCGGCAGCGCACACCTGACAACGCGCAACATGCTGCTCCAGCTCATGCCGCGCATCGTCAGCCAGCTCACCGTACAGGTAGAGCGTGATGTTCTGTTGTACCCAATCGCAATTCATAAGTGCATCCTTCAAACTCGCCAGTTACAGCAACCAGTCAACCTACCTTGCATCCTTCAGCGCCGCCCGCAACTTCTGTGTCCCGCGGAACAGCGTATTCTTTGCGGTCTCTTCCGTCGTATTCAAAATCTCGCCAATCGTACGTAACTTTAGTCCCTGATAATGTTTCATCTCGAAGACCATGCGCTCGCGGGGGGTTAATTTCTCGAGCGCCTTCGCGATTCGGATACCCAGTTCCCGGCGCATCAGGTCTTTCTCCGGACTCGCACCCGACCGCACATCCGCTACCTGGTCGAGCATGTCGAAGGTCTCGCCTTCGGAGTCAGTGACGATTCCCGAGTCTTCTTTGCGCACCTGCCGTTTACGCAGGTGGTCGAGACACAGGTTGGTCACGATGCGGTAAATCCAGGTGTAAAACGAGCACTCAAAGCGAAAGCTGCCGATATTCCGGTACGCCTTCAGGAACGCTTCCTGGTAAATGTCCTGCGCATCCTGCTCCGAGCGCGTCATGTGATAGGCGAGCCGCAAAACCGGCCCATCGTACTGACGCACGAGTTGCTCAAACGCGGCATGATTCCCGCGCTGGGCCTCCCGGATCAACTCCGCATCGTTCATTCGGCTCTGGGTCTGCTCCGCCGTACCTCGTCGTACCGAGGGAGGGCTGGACGGTGTTGCATTTCCCTGCGGTGTGCCGACAAGGCCTAGACCCGGACGCACCGTGAGAGGTATCGCTACCGCTTCGACCGGCATGCTGGTTCCCGCCCGTCTTCCAAATTCAGCCCAATCTTCGAGCCTGCAATCAGATAGACGGGCTGCCAGCCCATTCGTAAGCGGCCATTATAGTGTTTGGGACGATTGGTTTCTGACCGGTGACAGCCTTTGCCACGTTACAGATACGACTCGCCACACTGCCAATGTACGAGATTTTGGCGCGGCTTGTTTCCCTACAGCGTACAGAGGCAAACCGCGGCAAAAATGGCCAGAATCGGCGGCGGCTCGCCTCCTCTGGCCGTCACTTCTTTTTCTGCATTATGGGAAGAAAGATTTCCGGCATTCGAGGATTGATAGATCCTGAGTTTTCAGTGCGCTACCCCTGTTGGGTTTTTTGGGGAAATGACCGGTAGGGACCTAGGCGGCGGTACAAAACCGTCTTCTATGATGGCGCGCGTCGGCGGCTTCCGCAAGATGCTGCAATGGGCGCGCCGCCTCACGCCTCGACCAGATGGTGATGATCGACGCGGCCCAGCAGGCCCGCCCGAACCTCGAGGCTTTGGCTTTCTCGCTCACGAAGCTCCCGATGAACTAAGACGACTCTATATCCACAAGCGAGTTTCCGATAGCTACCACAAGAGGGGGAGCGGCCAATCTAATACTGATCATCGAACCGTAATGACCCAAAATCCTGCCTCGATGATGAACGCCGCTGCCAGAGAATGTTTCCCAACCCATTGAAAACAAAGAATCGCGGAATTAAATTTTGCCATTTTGCGCATTATCGGACAATGAAGGAAGGCATCGCTCGGCCCCAATGCCCTGGCAGCGGACCTGCTTACTACTACTGGTAGTAACTTTCCCCACCCGCTAGTTTCGATCTAGTTACTCTGCAGATGTACCCCTATCGCGTGGGGCATTGATGATCTGGGCCACTTCTCTAACTCGCCTTCGCTGGTCATTTCGCGTCTCGTTGCTGATGGCAACCCTGATCGGTTCTGGGGCAGCGCAAAATCCTCGGGGGTCACTGCAGGGTGAGATTCAAGACGTCAGCGGTGCAAGGGTTGAAAATGCGACCGTCACCGTGTCGAATCCGGCCATCTCCGTCGAGCGCAAAATACAAGCCAACAGCCTGGGCGAGTTTCGGTTAGACGACCTTACTCCCGGCAAGTACCACATTGTGGTAAATGCAGCGGGCTTCGCCCCAGCCAGTGCGGACACGGTGGTTGTCGTCAGCACGGTCCGCGACGTACTGGTGAAGCTGAGCCCTGCAGGGGTGCTGGAGAGCGTTAGCGTTTCCGGTGAAGGTGCTTCGATCACGACGCAGCCCTTCGATACCACACGCACGGTGCAGCAAGGAATCATTTCGAGCCAGGACCTGCATGGCATGCCGCTGGCAGCACGCAGCTTCGCCAACATCGCTTACCTTGCGCCCGGCACGGAGCCGGTGGAGCCGTCCGATCCGACTAAGGCGCGAATCACGGCGGTGTCGTTCGGCGGCAGTTCAGGCTTGAATGTGCAGTTGTCGGTGGATGGCGGAGACAATACGGACGACTACATCGGCGGTTTCCTGCAGAATTTTTCGCCCGACTCGATCCAGGAGTTTGCCGTACAGACATCGCAAGAATACGGCGACATTGGCCGCACTGTGGGTGGAGCTGTAATCATTAATACGCGCCGCGGAATGGACGAATGGCATGGCAGCGCTGCATTTTACGAACGCACTGCGGCGTTGAATGCGCGCAATACGCTTGACAACCCCGAACCGCAGCCGAAGCAGCCGTTCTCGCGGCAGAACTACGTCGGTACCCTTGGCGGCCCGATGAAAGTGGGCAAGCTTTGGCTGTTCTCGTCGTTCGAGTACGTTCACGAAAACGCCAGCATCAACTACAGCCCTGACAGCCTGCAGCAGTTTCAGGCACTCTCGTCGCTGGCAGCGCAGGGCCTGATTCCCGGCGTCTCTTCGATCGCAGTGCCGCAGTACACGCCAGTTCCATTTAACGATTTTCTGGGAACGATTCGCTTCGACTGGGCACAATCGCCGCGTTCTGCCTGGTTTTTGCGCGGTGGTGTTGACAGCTATCTCACCAACAACAATCTCGTGCAGCAAGGAACGCTGCCTTCCACGGGAGCCACCACACACGCGAACTTCTTCAATGGGGTGCTCAGCAATCAGTTCGCCTTTACTCCTACCTGGCTTGGCTCGTTCACCTTCACCGCATCGACGTTCCACAACACCCAATCACGCAATTCAAATCTCGGTTTCGCGCTGGCTTTTCCCTTCAGTGCGACCTCTTCGACGATTTCGGGCTTCGAGACCTTCGGCGACCAGCAATTTCAGACACCGATTACGGCCTTCCCCGTTCTGCGGAACCAGGAGAAATATCAATTCCGTTACGACGTAAGCCATGCATCGGGCAGACACTCGCCGCGGTTCGGCGTGGACTTCATTCACGAACCAGTGCTGAGCGGTGCGCTCTCCGCCACAGCCGAGAACCTTACGATTTTCCCGCTGGATCCGATCGATTATCTGAGCAACCCGGCGCAGTTCTCCGCGGACCTGATTTGTGGACCGAATGCAACGTCCGGCGCCACATGCAACGACGTACCGGCGAGCAACGGCAGCTTCTCGCAGAACGTGCGGCGGCTTGGGTTGTACGCGCATGACTCGTGGCGCGTGACGCCGACCCTGACCGTCAATTACGGATTGCGCTGGGATACGAGCTTTGGACTGTTCGAAGCTTCAGGACGCAGCCAGTTTCTGAATCCTGCGTACTCCACGCTGAAAGCGCTGCAGGTGCCGCTGGTCAATGGGATTCCGCACGACTATCGAAAGGCGTTCGCACCGCGACTCGGCGTTGCGTGGGCACCGGACCAGGAGAAGCTCGTGATACGCGCAGGTGTGGGACTGTATTGGAACGATCTTGCCCAAGGCGGCTGGGTGACCGCGTTCCAGGCGGTGAACGAGCCTTCGCCGCCGTGCCTGCAACCCCACAATTCCGGATGTTTGCTGGGAGCTACCGAGGGCGGAGCGGGTTCGTTGATCGATCCAAACTACCACACGCCCTACGCGCTTCATGCCAGCGCTGGTGTGCAGTACGCGTTCAATCCGGGCTGGACGCTGAGCGCGGATTACATTCTCGAAACCGGGATGCACGCCTACCGCGCCTATGACTACATTCCGGGCTACAGCCTGTTCTCGCCGCTGTATCCATCCGATCCGGTGAGCCAGCAGGCCAACGTTCCGAACATTCAGCTCTACAAGACGGATAATCGCTCGTCCTACAAGGCCCTGGCCATTCACCTGCAGGGGAACATGGCACGCTGGTTCAATGTCACGGCGAATTACACACTCGCCAACGCCAAGACCTGGGGCTGCACGATCGGCGAACTCTTCGACTACGTCAACGGCGTTTGTAATCCTCTGAATGCGTTTGGACCGGGCGATTACGGGCCATCGGGCGAGGACGTGCGGAGCCGCTTCGTACTGGCAGGCGTGTTCTACTTGCCGGCAAAGCTGCAGGTCTCAACACTGATGCAGTTTGAGACCGCGCGACCGCTTACGCTGATTACTCCAGTCGATGTCAATGGCACCGGCGACAACACGCAAGACCGGGCCGTTATCAACGGGGTACAGACCGCGCTCGATCAGTTCCGCGGGACTCCGTACATGCAGGTGGACCTGCGGGTGGCGCGGCCTTTCAAGTTTGGTGAGCGCTGGAATGTGCTGCCGTTTTTCGAATTCTTCAACTTATTCAATCGCAACAATCCAGGCAACAACTATGTCACCGACATCTCGGCGCTGCCGAACCCGGTCAATAGCTTGTTCGATGCAACTCAAGTCTGCTATGCGAGCGGCTGTGTGCCCATCGTGAGCAGCAAGCAGTTGCTCTATCCCGCGGGCTCGCTAGGCGATTTCTTCGGACCTGGAACGACGGTCGGAATACCATTCGCCGCGCAGGTTGGGGTGAGGGTTAACTTCTAAAGCTCGAGGTCAGTAAAACCACGAGTGAGCACCGCATGTGTGGCGAATCAGGCTTGCGCAACTCATTTGGCCGCTTGCAGTGGTTCGATCTTGTCGATCGCGATGGCGGTCGAGCCGCCGCGCTGGAACACTCTGCCGCTGGCCGTCACCTTCTGCCCAGCGAACGGCAGCAGCTTTTCGTTCTGTCCCGAAGACGGGACGGTTTGGGCAATCGGCCAATAGATGTTGCCGTCTTCCGACAGGATCATCAGCGGCGATCCCGCCTTCGCGCACGCTATCGCGCACTCTCGGCTGATGGGCGTGTCAAGGTGTTTGGTTTGGGAAGTGGTGTCCCGATTGAGGCTTCCCCAATGCTGCACTTTCGAAAATGGAAAAGGCCAGCCCGCTGTGGCGAACCAGCCCTCTCATGGTTTCTTTCGATAGCAGCTGCCTGACTCGACCCGGTTTACGCTTCCGCTGGGGCTTCTTCCGCCGCTGCAGGCGCTTCTTCCGCGGCTTCTCTCTTCACCACGGCCTTGATGTTCACCGCGACTTCGCGGTGGAGCTTCACCGGCACTTGGAACTCGCCGACGGTCTTCAGCGGCACGTCAAGCAGGATCTTGCGACGGTCGATGGTGAAGCCCTTGGCTTCGAGGGCATGCGCGATATCAGATGTGGTAACCGAGCCAAACAACTGGTCGTGTTCACCCGACTTGCGGGTGAACACGACCACCGTGCCATTGAGCTGTTTGCCCAATTCCTCGGCACTGCCTTTCTCCTTCGCCGACTTGCGCACCGCGGCGGCCTTCATCTGTTCGATGACGGCCTTGTTGCCTGGCGTAGCTTCAATGGCGAGCTTCTTGGGGATAAGGTAGTTGCGGCCGTAGCCTTCTGCCACCTTCACCACGTCGCCCCGGTGGCCCAGCTTGTTGATGTCTTCCTTCAGAATGACTTCCATGTTCAAAACTCCGTATTTAGCAACTCGCAATTAGCAACTAGCGATTAACCGTTAGAAGCAGCGACCAACTGCTGCCCATCCTCATGGGAAGGGGCAGGTTATCTCGAGAGCATGATCAGCAACATCGCAATGTAGAAGAAAAGACTACCGTCCACCACATTCCGAACCGCTGATAGTCGCGTATTGTCCGGATCCTCTGGGCCGAAACATCTCTCATCGAACTTCTGGTTCTCCTGCCGGCTCCACTCACCACTAACGGCTGGCGAAGGGCAGCAGCGCGATGTTGCGCGCCTGCTTGATCGCGTCAGCCAGACGGCGCTGGTGCGGCGTGCACACGCCGGTCAAACGCCGCGGCACGATTTTGCCCGACTCGGCCACGAACTGGCCGAGTAGCCGCACGTCCTTGTAGTTCACGCTGTCGATCTTCTCGACACAGAACTTGCACACCTTTTTGCGCCGGAAGAACTTTCGTCCGCCTTCGCGCCCCCCGCCTCCACCAGCTCCCCCGGGACGTCCGCCAGGACGTGATCCGCGGGGGCCGCGATCGCCTTCCGCGCGAGGAGCGCCACCCTCGGCTGTCGCCGCCGGGGTTGTTGTCGTTGCTGTCTCGTCTGCCATGTTTCTCCTTCGGGCCGCGAGGCCCTCAATCTCTCCATCAAAACTCTTCGCGAGGTAGAGGTCCTTCGACTCGGACGCGCTCTGTCAGGCGCGTCTTCGCTCAGGATGACAACCCTTGCAAGAATGTCGGTCGCTACGCGCTGGCTGGGGCCGACTCGGCCGACTCGGCCGTCGCCGCTACAGGCTCTCCGGCTGCAGTCGCGGCTTCCTGAGCGCGCGTGCCCTTGCCGCGCACCTTGGTGTCGCGGATGGCCTTGATTTTGGCGAGGCGCTTCTGCTCTTCGTCCACGCGCACGGTAATGAACTTGATTACCGGCTCGGTAACGCGCAGGCGGCGCTCCACTTCCTTCACCATGGAGCCGTCGCCTTCCAACGTCATCAGGACGTAGATACCCTCCTGGAACTTGCGTACCAGATACGCCAACCGGCGCTTGCCCATGCGCTCCACGCTCTTCACCGTGCCGCCGGCGGCGCCGACCTGGCTCTCCAGGTTAGCAACCAGCTTGTCCTGATCTTCGTCCGTCATATCGGGACGCACGATGAACATCAATTCGTAAATACGTTGCATTCGTTTCTTCTCCCAGCAACTAGCAACTAGCGACTAGCAACTAGCTCCTGTTGCCTTCTATCCTTCAAAATTCGTTCACCAACTCTGAAGCGAATCGGCTTGAAACTAAGCTCGCCTGTCTTCGCCGCGCCCAGCCCTTAGCTAATTGCTAGTTTGCTAGTCGCTGGTTGCTTCCTCTGCCTTGCGGTTAAAGCGATTCATCGCCGCCTGCACACCTTCGGCTAGGATGACCTTCACCGCTTCTGCCGCCGCATCCAGCACCTGATCGACCACTGGATACTGTGCCTTCTTAAACTGCGACAGCACATACTTCGCGCCGTCGCTGACCGGGAAATCCGGGGCCACGCCCATGCGGATGCGCGCAAATTCCTGCGTACCCAGGGCGCCTATCACCGATTCCACACCGTTATGCCCTGCCGAGCGACCCCGCGGACGAACCCGCAAGGTGCCGAACGGCAAATCCAACTCGTCGTAGAGCAGCACCAAATCGTTCGCCGGCAGCGCTTGGTACTTTTCAACCAGCTCGCGGACCGACATGCCGCTCAGGTTCATGTAGGTTTCCGGCTTGGCCAGCACGACAACTTCGTTGTCGATGCGGGCCCGCGCCGTCTGGGCGTGGCAGTGACGGTTGTTCACCACCACTCCGCACTGTTCGGCGATGCGATCCACCGCCAAAAACCCCAGGTTGTGCGGTGTGAACTGGTATTCGATGCCCGGATTGCCGAGCCCGACAATCAGCCTCACGCCGTCTACTTCTTCTCCTTCTTCTCTGCCTTTTCGGCCTTTTCGCCGGCTTCGGCAGCTTCGCCTTCGGCTTCCTGTTTGCCCTTCTTGATGACCTCGGGCTCGGCAGGAGCAGCAGCAGCTTCCGCACCTTCCGCCGGGGCAGCCGTAACGACTTCCTTCACCGCCGTCACATGGGCGATGGCCTGGTTGTCGTCGGTGATGAACTTGATCTTGTCGCTGTGTGGCAAGTCACTGACGCGCAGCGTCTGTCCGAATACCAGCTGGCTGACATCGCCGTCGAGGAAGGTCGGAATGTCCGCAGGAAGGCACTCGATTTCCACCTCGCGCAACATTTGCTCGAGGATGCCGCCCTGGATCTTCACGCCCGGAGCCTCGCCTTTGAGTACCACAGGCACACTGACGACGAGCTTTTCGTTCATGGCGATGCGCTTCAGGTCAACGTGCATCAGCGCGCCGTTGATGGGGTCAGCCTGCCAATCGACGATCATCGCCTTGCCCGAGTCGCCCCCGGCGCTCAGGTCGAAGATGGAGTTGTGACCCGCTTCCGAAGCGAGAATGCGGTTCATCTGCTTGGGATCGACCGAGATCGTGAGCGGTTCGAGGCCGGCACCATAAATAACGGCCGGAATCAGTCCTTCGCGGCGCAGCCGGCGTGCATCGTTCTTCTTGCCGGCCTGACGCGGTTTGGTTTCAATGTTCTTCGGTTCAGTTGCTGTAGCCATAATCTCGTTTTCCTTTACAAAAACAATCTGCTGACCGACGACTCTTCGTGAATCGATTCGATGGCTGCGGCGATGAGTCCGGCAATCGACAACTGCTCGATCTTGGGTTCGTTTCGGCCTGCCTCGGTCAGCGGAATAGTGTTGGTCACAACCACTTTGACCAACCCCGACTTGGAAATTCTCTCGATCGCCGGCCCTGACAGCACGGGGTGCGTGGCGCAGGCATACACCTGCTGGGCCCCCGCGGTGAGCAACGCCTCGCTCGTTTTCACCAGCGTGCCTGCAGTATCGATAATGTCGTCGAGGACGACGCAGTTTCTGCCCTCCACATCACCGATTACGTGCATGACCTCGGTCTCGTTGACTCCCGTGCGGCGTTTGTCCACAATGGCCAGCGCCGATTCCATTTTCTTGGCGAAGAAGCGGGCGCGCTCCACGCCGCCCGCATCCGGCGAAACAACCGTCAGGTCGGGAAGGTTCAGTTCGCGAAAGTGCCCTACCAGCACCGGCGAAGCGAACAGGTGGTCCACAGGGATGTTGAAAAATCCCTGGATCTGCGGCGCGTGCAGATCCACCACCAGCGCGCGATCGGCGCCCGCTGTGGTAAGCAGGTCCGCCACAAGCTTTGAGCTGATGGGCACACGCGGCTTGTCCTTGCGGTCTTGCCGGGCGTAGCCGAAGTAGGGGATCACGACGGTGATGCGACGCGCTGATGCGCGCTTGAGGGCGTCAATCAGTAGCAGCAATTGCATCAGGTGCAGGTCGACCGGATCGCAGGTTGGCTGGATCATGAAGACGTCGGCGCCGCGGACGTTCTCCAGGATCTGCACATAGGTTTCGCCATCGGAGAACCTGGTGATGTATGCCTGTCCCATAGGCAGGCCCAGCTTTTCGCAGACCTCCTTGGCGAGCGCGTCATTGGCCGTGCCAGAGAAGATCTTCCACTTGTCTTCAGTGCGCGGGCGAGGTTGCTTGGGTTTGGGCTCTGGCTGCTTCTTCTCGCCGTGACCGTCACTCGCCGCCCCGTGCAGCTTCTTTTCAGATGGCTGTACGACACCGGTAGAGGTTGCCGTCTCGACTGCCGCTGCGTGTATTGCGCCGGATTTTGACCCTGCTGGTTCCATCGTCTCTACACCCCCGGTAAACCTGGTTTGATTTACAAGCTGGGTGAAACTAGCAACTCACGACTAGCAATTAGCAACTAGCTCTTGGCTGTGCGCCTTTCGCTCTTCACTTTATAGCTGCGGACTGCTGCAAACCTGAGCGACCGCTTCCGTAACTGGCCACTGGTTGCTGGGGCTACAACCACTAGCCACTGACCACTATGCACTGATCTTGGCTGGGCGGCTAGGATTCGAACCTAGACAAAGTGCTCCAAAGGCACTTGACCTACCATTAGTCGACCGCCCAATGAAGCAGCTAGCAATTAGCGAAATCTCTTCACTCACTGTCCAAACGATCTGCATAAAACGCAGGTTGCTGCCCAATATTCCGCCCTTCCCACCGTTCTCGTCGCCATGGCGGCATGCCCCTCCGCTCGCATGCGCATGGCGGCAGTTTCTGCTGCATGGGGCGAATCGAACAGCCCGTACAAGCTCGAACCGGAGCCGGAAAGCGATGCATAAAGCGCGCCTTCACGCTGCAAAACGTTCTTAACCTCACGCAACTCGGGATACTCAGGAAAGACGACGCGTTCGAAGTCGTTTTCGATCCCGGCTCGGACAAGGTCGAGAAGAAGTGTCTCGGCCCGGTCCCCGCCCTCAGCGGGAACACCGGATGCTGGCACTTTCGCCATACCACTCGGCGAAAGGAAACCTTTGCTCCACCAGGCATATACGACCTGGTGGAACTCTTTTATTGTACCTGCCAGATTGGGGACGGTCAACGCAGATTGCCCGATCTCGTAGGCGGCGCCGCCGATCGCCTCTTCTGTGTTTGCCTGCTCCACAAGCGCGTCCCAACGGGCAAAGGCCTTTGGCGTCGAGACGCCTATGGAGGGAGTCACAACCACCAACGGTATCTCAGGAAAGTCTTGCAGGGCGTAGACTTCCTGCCCACGATCGACGCCAAGAACGGTTCCGCCGATAAGGAACAGGGGAAGATCACTGCCGACCTCGGCCGCGATACGCAGTTTGTCTTGCGGAGAGAGTGAGATACCGAGCGCGTGCTCGAGACCGAGCATCGTGCCGACAGCGTCGGATGATGCTGCGCCGAGGCCACCCTGCAGGGGTAGTTGCTTTTCAATTGTGATCGCGACCCTGCGTCGGATGCCGATCGTTTTCAGGACGTGCTCGGCGATTTTCCAGCAGGTGTTGCGGGAATTGCATGGCACGCGTGAGTCGGCGCAACGAATTTCGATCCCCTCACCGGACTCAATTTCCACCCCCACCACATCGTGCAGAGCGATCGTCTGATAAATGGTGCGCAGCTCATGAAAGCCGTCGGCACGCAGCGGCCCGATTTTCAGCCCGAGGTTGATTTTGGCAAAGGAGCGCAGGGTGATGGACACGGGGAGTGGTCAGTGGCTGGTGGCCAGTGGCTAGTCTAAAGCAAAGAAAGTTTCAAGTTTCGAGTTTCGAGCAAAGACCGCATTCGATAACCCTTTGGTGCTCCCTGGCGCCGGGTTCATTCGCCGCGGCCGTGAGTCCGCCGCCCATTCCGGCGCGTAGTATGGTCGGCAGCATGCACGATCTGCCTCTACTCGACGAGCTGTGGTTTGAGCGCCAAGGGGTTCGCCTGCACGCTGTCGCTGCCGGACCGAAAGATGGGCAGCTGGTGATCTTGCTGCACGGCTTTCCGGAGTTTTGGTACTCGTGGCGCAAGCAGGTCGGCCCGCTGGCCGAGGCAGGCTTTCGTGTCGTAGTGCCAGATCAGCGCGGCTATAACGTAAGCAGCAAACCCCCGAGAATTGCAGATTATTCAGTTGGTAGTCTTGTCGCCGACGTTGTATTCATCGCCGGTCGGCTGGGGTGCGAGCGCTTTCATCTCGCTGGGCATGACTGGGGAGCTGCGGTTGCATGGATGACGGCGCTGTTGATTCCCGAGCGCCTGCACAAGTTGACGATCCTGAACGTGCCGCACCCTGCGGTGTTCCTGCGGACTGTGCGCACCAACCTGCGGCAGATGCTGCGCAGTTGGTATATGGCTTTCTTTCAGTTGCCGGCCATTCCCGAATTAGCTTTCTCGGCTAACAACTTTGAATGTGGAATCAAGTCGCTGCTGGGCAGCAGCCGGCCAGGAACGTTCACGCCCGAGGATCTAGACCAATATCGCAAGGCTTGGTCGCATCCTGGAACGGTGACGGCAATGATCAATTGGTACCGCGCGTTCTTCTGCACCCGCCCGCCGCTGCCGGAGGACAGCAGAGTGCATGTTCCCACCCTAATTCTTTGGGGCGAGCAGGACATGTTTCTGCTGCCGGAGATGGCGGAGAAAAGCGTCGGGTATTGCGACTCAGCCCGGTTGATTTACTTCGGTAATGCCTCACATTGGTTGCATCACGAGGAACCAGAAGCCATCAACGCGGCTTTGATTGAGCATTTTCGCGAATGAAGCAGAAAGAAAGCCCGGCAAACTTGCGGGGCTCTCTCCGGCAAACGATCCCTAATTAATCTAGTTACGGCTGCGGAATTTTGCCAGCAGGCGCAGCATCTCCAGATACAGCCAGATCAACGTGACCATCAGCGCGAAAGCGCTATACCACTCCATGTACTTGGGAGCGTTGTAACGCGCGCCCTGCTCGATCAGGTCGAAGTCGAGCACAAGATTGAGCGCCGCGATGCCGACGACCAGCAGGCTGAATGCGATCCCGATGGGCGAGCCGCTGTTGACGGCGTGAAACGAGATGCCGAAGAAGCTGAGGATGAACTGCGCCAAATAGAACAGGGCGATTCCGCCGGTCGCGGCAACCACCCCGATGCGGAACTTGTCGTTCACCTTGATAATGCCGGTTCGGTAAACCAGCAACATGGCAACCATGGTCCCAAACGTCAGCATCACGGCTTGAATGGCGATGCCTTTGTACCTCAGCTCAAACATCGCCGAGATCCCGCCCAGGACCAGGCCTTGGGCGAGGGCGTAGAGGGGGGCGGTGATGCCGGCCCAGTCCTTCTTGAAGATCGTGACGATCGCAAGCACCAGCCCGCCAATGAAACCGACCATCAGCAATCCAGCTACTGAGGCGGGATCGCCGGTGGTGAAAAAGCGGTTCCAGGTCCAGGCGGCGGAAGCCACACACAACAGCATCAAGACGCCGGCCTTGTTCACCGCGCCTGAAACCGTCATGGGTTCGCCGGCAAAACCGGCAACGTCACGGAAGGTGTTCTGTCCGAAGGCAGGGTTCGACGTCTTCATCAAATCGGCCATAGGAAAATTCTCCTTGCTACACCATCATCGGATGAATTGAAGTTCAGTTCGATGCGGCCTGTCTATGATACCTGTTTCACCGAACCCCAGCGCTGGTTCTAAAACAGCGTCTCTTGTCCATTGCGATCTAGGCGCGGGCGCTTTATGCCGAAGTGCTGGTAGGCGAGGTGGGTGGCCACGCGGCCGCGCGGCGTGCGGTCGAGAAAGCCGATCTGGATGAGGAATGGCTCGTAGATTTCTTCGATGGCGTCCGGCTCTTCGGCGAGAGAGGCGGCGAGCGTGTTCACACCGACCGGCCCGCCTTGATACTTCTCGATGATGGTCAGCAGCAGCTTGCGGTCGACCTCATCGAAGCCATGACGATCGACCTCGAGCATTTCGAGCGCGGCCTGGGCGGTGGGTTTGTCGATCTTGCCGGTTCCGCGCACCTGCGCATAATCTCGAACGCGACGCAGCAGACGATTGGCGATACGCGGTGTGCCGCGGCAGCGCGAGGCGATCTCCAAGGCAGCCGCCGCATCGATCTCCACACTGAGAATTTCGGCCGAGCGTTCGAGGATAACTTTCAGGTCCTCATGCGTGTAGAACTCCAGCCGCAGGACGATTCCAAAACGTGAGCGCAGAGGCGCTGAAAGGAGCCCTGCGCGCGTCGTCGCCCCAATAAAAGTGAATGGCTTTACCTCGATCGTATGGGTGCGCGCCGACGGCCCCTGGCCGATGATGATGTCGAGCTTGTAATCTTCGAGCGCCGAGTAAAGCAGCTCTTCCAGCGCGGGCTGAAGCCGATGAACTTCATCGATGAAAAGCACTTGCTTCTCGCGGACGTTGGTCAGGATTGCCGTTAGGTCGCCCTTGATCTGCAGGGTTGGCCCCGAGGTCTGTTGAAATAGTACGCCAAGTTCGTTGGCGATGATGTTAGCCAGGGTGGTCTTGCCCAGTCCGGGCGGGCCGTAGAGCAGCACGTGATCGAGCGCTTCTCCACGCGACTTGGCCGCCTGGATCGCGACCTCCAGGTTGTCCTTGAGCTTCTTCTGCCCGATGAATTCGCGCAACCGCTGCGGCCGCAGCTTCAGCTCAAATGACGCGTCGTCGTCAACCGACACCGCCGAAACGATGCGTTCGCGGTCAGGATAGTGCTTATCTGGAGACGAAACCACGATGGGGCGATGGTAAAGCGAAAGAGGAGGCGTGCGCAATGTACATCAAGAGTCCGCGGAAGCAGCTTGTAAATTGTGAATCTTCCCCATGGCCTCCGCTTCTAAGGATTCATCGTAGTTGTTGCCTCGGCCCCTTCCACGCGCGGTCCACAAGTGTTGCATCCATAAATCAATAGCTTCGGTTCATTGCACTCATCAGGAAGGAGAACGATCATGGCTTACATCACCACCCAAGACCGAACGCAGATTTACTACAAAGACTGGGGCAGCGGACAACCTGTGGTCTTCAGTCACGGATGGCCGCTCAGCGCCGATGCCTGGGAAGACCAGATGCTGTTTCTGGCTTCGCGCGGCTTCCGCTGTGTTGCACATGATCGTCGTGGACACGGCCGCACTTCGCAGTCGTGGAATGGGAATGACATGGATACCTACGCCGATGATCTGGCGGCGCTTGTCGCAGTGCTCGATTTGAAGGACGCTATTCACGTCGGTCACTCGACCGGCGGAGGGGAAGTGGCTCGCTATATCGCTCGTCATGGTTCAAAGCGCGTGGCCAAGGGTGTGCTGGTCAGCGCCATACCGCCGCTGATGCTGAAAACCGATGCTAATCCGGGCGGCTTGCCGATAGAGGTCTTTGACCAGATTCGGGCAGGTATTCTCGCTGACCGCTCCCAGTACTTTAAGGACTTAAGCGGGCCTTTCTACGGCGCGAACCGCCCGGGCTCGAAGGTGTCACAGGGTTTGCGCGACTTCTTCTGGCTGCAAAGCATGCTGTGCGGAATCAAAGCCGCTTACGATTGCGTAAAAGTGTTTTCAGAAACGGACCAGACCGACGACCTCAGGAAGATCGATGTGCCGACACTGATCTTGCATGGTGACGACGATCAGATCGTGCCCATCGACGATTCCGCGCGATTGTCGGTTAGGCTGGTGAAGGGCGCTGTGCTGAAGGTCTACCGCGGCGCGCCCCACGGCATGTGCTCCACGCATAAAGACCAGGTAAATGCGGATTTGCTTGACTTTTTCCAGGGAAGCCTGCAAAAGGTCGCATAACGCTGACAATTGACGCAGAGGTCGTTATGATTCGCACACAGATCATGCGCAACCTCGGCATTCTTCTCTCTGGCCGTGGCTCGAACTTCGAAGCCATCGCTGATAACGTTGCCTCTGGCAAACTCGACGCGACGATTGCTGTCGTGATCTCAAACAAAGCCGACGCTCGCGGGATCGAGTCTGCCCGGCGTCGGGGGTTGCAGGCGCTAGTAATTCCCTCGAAAGGCATGCCGCGCGAAGAGCATGATCGTTTGATTGTCGCCGCGCTGGAAGAGCATAAGGTGGATCTGGTCTGTCTCGCCGGATACATGCGGCTGCTGTCGCCCTGGTTCATCGGCCAATTTCCTAATCGCATCCTGAATATTCATCCGTCCCTGCTGCCCGCCTTTCCCGGACTTGATGCCCAGAAACAGGCGTTCGATTATGGGGTGAAAGTCTCGGGCTGCACGGTGCATTTCGTGGACGCCGATCTCGATCACGGCGCCATCATTCTGCAGAAGAGCGTGCCTGTGCTTGACACGGATGACGACCACAGGCTGGCCGCACGCATCCTGGAGCAGGAACACATTGCCTATTCAGAAGCGATTCGGATTGTACTGGAGGGTCGCTACCGCATTCTTGGCAGGCGCGTCATCTTGAACCATGGAGCTCCCGCTCCGGGGAACGATTAAGGGCGCCTGCTGGTCCTCAATTCACTCCAATTTCGTCGCGTTCCGTCACAAAGGAGGTGTTTGCTATGCCTGACCGGGAATCCGACAACGTAAACCGTGCTCGCGCCTACCTGCACGCTATCGAGCGCGGCGTCAGCGAGGAAGAGCTGGCGTCCTTTTTTTCTCTCGACGTGGTGTTGGAGCAGTTTCCCAACCGCCTGGTTCCCAAGCTGCTGCAGTCCAATGCTGAGGACATCTTGCGCCAGTTCATGCAGGGTAAGAAATCCGTTTCCCGGCAAAAGTACGAAGTACACAACATCGTTGCAGCGGGCGACTGGGTAGCGATGCAGGTGCGCTGGGAAGGAGTACTTGCCGTCCCCGTCGCCGGCCTCGAAGCCGGCGCTACCATGCGGGCGTGGTTCGCCATGTTCCTCGAGTTCCGCAACGGCAAAATCACGCGGCAGAGCAATTATGACTGCTTCGAGCCGTGGTAGACAGCATGGGCAAAGAGGAAGAAACCGAAAGCAGCAAGGAGCCTTTCCGGCGTCAGGCGGATGGCGGCGGGCGAGTTCAAGGCGATGTGCCTGCGCATTATGGACGAGGTGAATGAAACTGGCAGGCCTTTGGTGGTGGTGGGATGAAAGAGCATAGTCGAGATCGTCCGAGGCCGACGATTTGATCAAACCTGCAGTTCCGCTTGAAGACTACGACATGCTCGAACTATTTTTTTTTTACCTCCAACGGAGGGCGCCCTGCTGGGTACACCAATAAATAAACGGCGCGAAAACCGCGCCCTTAAGCAGCTCTGAGAGTAATCTATTGCACTAGCATCGGGGTCTCTCCGTTGCCATTTCCATTTCCGCTGGCCTCTTCCGGCGGGATGACGGAGGCCGCCGCCACCCGGTCGCCTTGTTCGAGATGCAGCAGGCGCACGCCTTGGGTTGAGCGGCCGGCTTCGCGGATGTTCTTCGAGTCGATGCGGATGATCTTGCCGTACTGGCTGATAACCATCACCTCCGACTTCTCGTTGACCAACATGATAGCGACGACCTTGCCGTTGCGCGCCGTGGTCTTCACGTTGATGACGCCCTTCCCACCGCGCGACTGCAGCCGGTATTCGTCCACATCGGTGCGTTTGCCGTAGCCTATCTCGGCGACAGAAAGTATAAGATTGGCTTCTTCCTCGCCTTCTTTGCCCTTCTTGCGGACCTTTGGGGTGACGGCCATTCCGACGACGTAGTCGCCGCGCGAAAGATCCATACCGCGAACACCGTAGGCTGGGCGGCCCATCGGGCGAACATCGCTTTCGTCAAAACGAATCGCCATGCCATCATGCGAGGCTAGAAACACAATCTGGTTCCCGTCGGTGCAACTGGCGGCAACCAGCTCGTCTTCTTTGTCGATGCCGATGGCGATAATGCCGCGCGACATGACGTTGCTGAAGTCTTTCAGCGGCGTCTTCTTTACCGTGCCACTGCGGGTGGCGAAGAAAACAAACTTGTCTTCTTCCTCAAGGTCACGTACCGCCAGCACTGCCCGAACGCTCTCGCCCGGCTGTAATGACACCAGGCTGGCAATCGCTTTTCCCTTGCCTGCGGCACTGAGTTCGGGAATTTCGTACACCTTCAGCCAGTACACGCGTCCGGTGTTGGTGAAGATGAGCATGTAATCGTGCGTGGAGGCGATGAACAATTGTTCGACGAAATCTTCCTCGCGTGTGCTCATGCCCTTGCGGCCGGTCCCGCCACGCCGCTGCTGGCGATACGTCGAAATTGCGGTGCGCTTCATATAGCCCGAGTGGCTCAGCGTAACTGCAACCTGCTCGTCTACGATGAGGTCTTCGAGGTTGATTTCGGCGGCTTCGTCTTGTATGACGGTGCGACGAGTATCGCCGTAGTTTTTCTTGATCTCTTCCAATTCCTTGACGATGACGTTGCGCAGCTTTTTCTCTGAACCGAGAATCGCTTCGTATTCCGCGATGCGCTCGCGCACTTCGGTCAGTTCTTTGAGGATTTCGTCGATGGAGAGTCGCGTCAGGCGGTGCAGTTGCAGTTCGAGAATTGCATCAGCCTGGGCCGCATCGAATGGTCGTGTCAGCGTCTTCGGCGTTACGCCTTTCAGTGTGGCCTGCTTGCGCGAGGAGGCATTGCCTTCAAAGACCGTGATTGTTTTGCCCGAGAAGTACTCGACGAGGTTGGTGCGGGCATCTAGGCGGTTCTCGCTGCCGCGAATGATGCGGATGACGTCATCCACCCGATCGAGCGCCGCTTGATAGCCTTCGAGGATGTGTTCGCGGTCGCGCGCCTTTTGCAGCAAGAAAGCCGTCCGCCGCCGCACCATGTCGATGCGGTGATCGACAAAGTGCTGGATGGCCTGCACCAGACCCATCTCCTTCGGCTGGCCATTGACCACGGCCAAGAAGATCATGCTGAAGCTCTCCTGCATAGAGGTGTGCTTGAAGAGCTGGTTCAGTACGATCTGCGGCTCGGAGCCACGCTTCAGCTCGATGACGATGCGCATGCCATCGCGATCGCTCTCGTCGCGGATATCGCTGATCTCGTCGATAACCTTGTTATTCACCAGCTCAGCGATGCGCTCGATCAGCCGCGCCTTGTTGACCTGATACGGGATCTCGGTGACGACAATCGCATCCTTGTCTTTGGTGAGGTGTTCAATCGCCGCCTTGGCACGCATCATGAATCGGCCGCGGCCCGTCCGATAAGCCTCGGCGATGCCGCTGCGGCCATGGATGAATCCGCCGGTTGGGAAGTCTGGGCCCTGCACGTGCTTCATCACATCGGCCAGAGTCGCGTGCGGATTGTTCACCAGCGTGATGCAAGAATCCGCAATCTCCGTCAGGTTGTGCGGAGGAATGTTGGTCGCCATGCCGACGGCGATTCCGTTCGATCCATTCACCAGCAGGTTGGGAATCTTCGTCGGCAGCACCAGCGGCTCGACCGTGGTGTCGTCGAAGTTGGCGACGAAATCGACGGTGTCCTTGTCGATGTCGGTCAGCAATTCTTCGGCGATCTCAGTCATGCGCGACTCGGTGTACCGATATGCTGCTGGCGGGTCGCCATCCACCGAACCGAAATTGCCCTGGCCATCGATGAGCGGATAGCGCAGCGAGAATGGCTGCGCCATGCGCACCATCGCGTCATACACAGCAGTGTCACCGTGGGGATGATATTTGCCCAGCACTTCGCCGACGACCTTGGCGCACTTCACGTGCTTGCGGTTGTGCAGCAAGCCCATATCGTGCATGGCGTAGAGGATGCGCCGATGCACCGGCTTGAGGCCGTCGCGCACGTCGGGTAGGGCCCGGCCGATGATGACCGACATCGAATAGTCGAGATACGAACGCCGCATCTCCTCTTCAATATTGATGGGTTGAATGTTGCCGGCTTGTGCGCCGTCGAGGGGTAACTGCTGGTTAGGATCGTCAGGCATGCGTCAATCGTGAGCTGTCAGCTAGCAGCCTTCAGCCATTCCTTCTTAAGCTGCATTTGCAGCCATTGGGATTCGCGAATTCAGTCGACCGGGGGGCACACCTGTCGTGCGGCCGTTGGTAGTTGAATTTTCAGGGAATTCCCGGTTGCAGAACACTCTTTAGTATAGCACGGACAACGTGCCACATCTGACCGGTAAGTATTTACCTTTCAGTGACTTACGGCGGAGGATATGGGCCGGCGCGAACCCCGTGGAGCCCGGCCTCAAAAGTCCTACAATGTGGGACTTACCCCGCCTTTGGCGCCGGCAGATGGAAGTCTACGCCACGATCGTCGTTCAGCTTGATAGTAGCGGGCAAGTCGATGTCGCCTAGCCCGATTTTCTGCGTGCGATTGCCAAATACATAGAGCGTCTGGCCCATGATCGCGTAATTGGTGACCTCTTGGTGATGTCCATCGTGAAACACCAGCACGGTTGCTTCCAAGGGTGCAGGCACGCCGCCTTCGCGCGTCGGTGCGGCCGCTGGTGGCGCAACTGCCACCTCATCGGGTTCAGGCAAGCCGGGCCGCCGCGATGGCGGCAAATCAACTACCACATGCAAGGTTTGCTCAGGAGGCGGACCGGAATAGAGATACGGGTTGGCATCCGTCGAATCGTAATAATACGGGACAGCAGCATAGATCGGCGTGTAGTAGGCCGCAGTGTTGTACCCATACCCAAACTTGTGCCTGCAACCCCAGGGGCAAAGATTGCGCGGGATGCCATAGGGCGGCGGGAAGGGGCTAGGATTATAGGCCGGATAAGGTCCGAGCGATGTCACGCTGGGGCGGGCATTGGGCAGGAACGGCGGAACGTGGAATTGAATCGACGTAACCGACGGGGGCACTCCGTGAACCTGCGCAGAGGCGGAAAACGCGGCAATCCAGAACATCATCGCGCCAAGCATCAAAACACTACGCAGTAACCAACCGCGGATTGAGACACTTCGCGGCATGAACCCTCACCACTGTCAACCCATTTTAGGCCAAAAAGTTGTCAGCGGACGAGCGGCCGGGCGAGTTGCAGCAACCCGCCGATATCCAACACGGCATTGGCGATGAGCGAGCCTACGATAACGGCGTTGGCGACGACGGCATACTTGGTTTCCAGCAGATCGGCCGAGACTCCAGCCATGAAGAGCATCAGGAACGGCAGCGCTACAAAGAGGAACACCACACCGGCAAAGTGCTGCATGGCAAGCCCGGCAAACACCAGCATCGCTGCCACCAGCAGCGGAGCGGTATTGCCGAAATAACGCGCCCGCTTCCACGCGACAAATGTGACCAGCGAGAGCAACAGCAGGATGACCGTGCCCAATCCATTCTGCAGAAAGAAGATCCCTAGAAGACTCAGCACCGACTTCGCCGAAACCTCGGCGGGAGAGAACTCGATCCAATTGGCGCTTCGCAGTGCCTGGGCAAACTCCGCAGGACGAAAACTGACAATAGCAAAGAGTAAGAGCACTCCGACGGCGCATCCGGTGCAAAAGATCGCCAGCGCCGCCGCTGGTCTCACGTGTCCCACCCAGAGTAAGTAGGCCAGGGCAGGAATCAGAACGATCCACAACGACCACTGCGAGCCCACGCACAGTGCAATCGAGAAGCCCATGAGCACGATGCGCTTCCAATTCCAGAAGATGACGTCACGAGGCGCATATAAAGTGTGGGCCGCGGCAATTGCCGTAAAAACCAGGCCGAAGGCTCCCCAGGCGCCGACAATGTCCGGCTGTACCTGGCTGGAGCGGGTAATCACCATCGGCGAAAAGCAATACAGGGCGAGCGCTATGTAACCGCCAAAAATGCCGTACAGGCGGCGCGCCACGTACCACAACGACGCGCCGAGCAATAGCCCCGCAGCCAGAAACGGCAGCCGAATCAGAAACCGATACTCATTCAGCCGTATGAAATTGGCGCGCGGATCCACTACGCGCGCCGGAACCCCCGCCATCACCGGAATCAGCGGCGAGCGAAACTCCGTCCCGGCATTCAGCAGTCGATCGACATGCAAAAGGCCATCTTCGATGTAGCTTCCCTCCATCTGCGTGAGAGGAACGTGCCCCATGAACCAGAGGCACTGCCCTGCAAAAATGAATAGCAAGATCAGGCTGGCAATCTGTGGCAAGCCTATGCGCGGGATGGTGGAAGCGGTCGACATTCGGCAAGTTTACTTGTATCACGCAAGGGTGAAAGGACAAGCAAGGGTGAAAGGAGTGGAAACGAACGAGTCATTGCTACAGAATCAGCCGCTCGTCACCGACGCGACGCGTGACTCGCTCGCGATCCAGATATTCCAGCAGCGGGATCGCATACTTCCGCGTCACGCCGATGAGGTCTTTAAATGTAACTATATTGAGCTTGGGCGTCTTCGCCTTCTGCGCAACTATGAGCTTTCGTAATTCATCCAGGGCATTACGGTGGAAAACCAGGTCATCGCCGACCTTCACAAGGACCCGCTCGCGCAGCAATAGCGTCACGATTTTCTGCGCGCGTACTTTATCCACCGGCAGCGATGCCAGCACGTCCTTCAGCAGCGGAACCTTCAACCCGGAAGTCGCGAAGGCGGCCTCGATCCTCTGCTTCGATTCGGCCTCCTCATCGCGCAGCACTACGCCACGGCCGCTCCCATGTACCAGATCGCCTGCGACCTCGAGTTGCTTGTCTCCTACCAACGAGTCTTCAATCCCGCGGAATATTTCCGGCCCTATCCCGATCCGCTCGCGCAACTCTTCCCGGCTGATTCCCGCAACCAGCGGATTCGCCTTGTGAAAAGCATCGACAGAAGCTTTCAGCGAACTTCGTAATTGGGCAGCCACACCGGCCGAGATCAAAATGTCCCCAAAGCGCGCTGCCTTTCGACTCGACACGAGCTCGGCGGCCCGCGATTCGACCCCTGCCCGCAGCCAACCTGTTTCCGCCACCGCTTCGCTGATCGAAAGCCCTTCCGCCCCACGCCGCCCGACGCGCACCAGTAGAACACCCAGCGCATCTGCCGACCCCAGCGCCTGCACAAACGCCAGCCGCTCTTCGGCCTTGGCACGACGGGCCGGTTCCAGCGCATCCAACACCACGCCGCCACCAATTGTGATGACCGGCGAAAATTGTCGCACGATGAAACGATCGCCGGGCACCAGCATCAGCGAGTCATCGAGCTTCAGCCGCGCCAGCCCGGATTGGCCCGGTTGCAACTGCTTCTCGCCCAGCAGCGTCACTTCGGCAATCGTTTCCGCCGTGTATGCGTGCAGATGCAGCCTGGCACGATCGCGCAAGACCTTTGCCGAGGACAGCAACGTCAGCATTACGCTAGCGTGTCGGGTTGGACGAAACAGCCCCGGCGGAGTCAGCATCATGCCGCGCCCAAGTTCCGAAGTTTCAACCCCAGCCAGGTTCAGCGCCGTGCGCTGTCCGGCAATGGCTTGCTCGGCTGCTGCCCCGTGGACCTGCACTCCGCGCACTCGCAACCGCTTGCCGGTGGGATGTATCTGAAGCTCCTCGTCCTTGCGCACGCTGCCCGAGATCAGCGTTCCCGTGACAATCGTCCCGAAGCCCTTCATCGAGAACACCCGATCAATCGGCAGGCGAAACGCCGCGCTCGAATCCTTTGCTGGAACTTCCGCCGCCATCCGAGCCAACTCCGTCTTCAGCTCATCGAGCCCTTCGCCAGTCTTTGCGCTCACCGCAACCATAGGCGCGGTAGACGGGTCAAGGAACGAGCCCCGCAGGTAGTCCGCGACTTCCATCCGCACAACTTCCAGGGTGTCGGCATCAACCAGGTCGCGCTTGGTTAACACGGTGATGCCGCGCTGCACTGACAGCAACCGGCAAATGTCAAAGTGCTCACGAGTCTGGGGCTTTACAGACTCATCTGCGGCGACCACCAGCAGCACCAGATCGATGCCGCCAATGCCCGCGAGCATGTTGCGGACAAAGCGCTCGTGGCCGGGGACGTCTACAAATCCCAGACGCAGTTTCTCGCCGGAGGGCGCCGTCAAATCCAGGTTGGCAAAGCCAATGTCGATGGTGATGCCACGCCGCTTTTCTTCTTCCAGCCGGTCGGGATCGGTGCCGGTCAGCGCCCGCACCAGTGCACTCTTTCCGTGGTCGATGTGTCCGGCGGTGCCGACGATGACGGCCTTCATAGAATCAGTGTATCCAACGATTTAGGGAACTTGTAACGAAGCGTGAAGGAATACCGAATGGGCTGGCCAGTATGCGAGAATAAAGGAAGAGTCTTGCGGTAGCCTGCCGGGTTAACTAAGAGGGTGCGCCGTCGAGGGGAGACCTTCGCCCCCGAATTCCGGAACGCGCCAATTGTGGTTGAGCTCGAGCTCGCGTGATCCCTACCGATGTCACCCATCGTCAGTCCGTCCAATACCTCTGTCGGCCCTCCTGCTGCCCCTGAGCAGCCGCCCGATTCGCGCACGGCCGCGCGCGGCGACAACCTCGTTCCCCATATTCTCCTGCAGCTGGAAGATGAACTTGAGCGCTCGCACCGCCGCGAGGCCGCCTGGATCTCCGTCGCCGTCCACCTGTTCGCGGTGATCTTTTTGCTGCTGTCGCCCAAGATCTTTCCAGGCTCTCGCGGGGTCGTTATCGCCAACCCCGCCGACCTAATGCGCGACAAGCAGCTCACCTATCTCGACCTGCCGCCCGACGAGCAAACGCCGCCTAAGCAAGTGCGACCGGATGCCAAGCTTTCGGACAAGAACCGCATTGCCGAGAGCCGCCATCCTTCTCTCGACCAGAAAACGATTGAAGAACTGCGTAAAGCCGGACCGCCCAAATCTCCCGGACAGCAGGTTCCGCCAAGCCAACCGCCGCAAGCTTCGCCTCAGGGCATTCAAGCGCCGCCGCAACCCCAGCAGCAGGCGCAGGCTATGCCTCCGGTGGAGCAACCCAAGCTGCCGCTTCCGCAACAGCAGCAAGAGCCCTCAGCGGGAACCGTACCCGATTTCCGCTCGCTGAACCAAACCGCCGGGCAGCAGATCGCCCAGGCCGCCCGTGCTACTACACCGAGCCGTTCAGCCGGGTCATTCGGCGGAGGTGGCGCCGGCGGAGATTACGGCGCCGGACGCGGCGGCAGCGCCCGTACAGCGGGCAATCTCGAAGTCCTCAGCGATACCCAGGGCGTGGATTTCGGCCCTTATCTCTCGCGCGTGCTCCAGGCCGTTCGCATGAACTGGTACAACCTCATTCCTGAAGCGGCCCGTCCACCGCTGCTCGAGCGTGGCAAAGTCTCTATTGAGTTTGCCATCCTGCCTGACGGTAAGGTCGCCGGCATGCACATTGTCTCGCCCTCAGGAGATGTATCCCTGGATCGCGCTGCCTGGGGAGGCATCACGGCTTCGAATCCGTTCGCGCCGCTGCCCAGCGAATTTCACGGACCTTATTTGGCACTGCGTTTCCACTTCTACTACAACCCTGCCAAAGGCGACATCCAGTAGGCAATCGGTTCACCGATATTGGGCGCCCCATTTTTTCCTTCTTTTGGAAAAGGTGGGATCAATGAGGCCCACCATCTAAAATGACGACGTGAACCCCGACCTCCTTTCTGCCCGCAGCCGCCTGCAAAAATCCGATGAATGGTATGACCGCGAGAAGTCACGCGAACGGCTACAGCTGATCGGATTACTAACGATTGCCCTTATCATTCTCGCCATCGCTTTTCTTCGCTTCGGTAAGACCATTCCCTGGGGCGTTCGGTAAATGTCGCCTGAGCTGCTGCTCGTCGTCATCCTTGGCCCCACCGCATCCGGCAAATCTTCTCTCGCTATTCATCTGGCCGAGCGCTTCTGGGGCGAGATCGTTAGCTGTGACTCGGTCGCCATCTATTGCGATTTCGAAATCGGCACTGCCAAACCCTCGCGCGAAGAGCGGGCCCGCATCCCGCACCACCTGATCGATGTCGCCCACCCCGGAGAAGCATTCACCGCCGGCGACTATGCCCGGCAAGCGCGCGCTGCGATTCAGGACATCGCGAACCGAGGTCACTTGCCGATTGTTGTGGGAGGCGCGGGGCTCTACCTCCGTGCTCTGCTCGAAGGCCTATTTTCCGGCCCGCAACGCTCCGAAGAGTTACGTCAGCGGTTGCACGCTCGGGCTGGGCTGCGCGGCTTCGGTTACCTGCACCGGATTCTGCAGCACCTCGACTTAGCTTCAGCGGCAAAGATCCACCCCAATGACACACCCAAGCTCATCCGTGCCATCGAGGTTCGCTTGAGCGCCCGAAGCCCCATGAGCGAACTGTGGGAGAAAGGACGCGATCCTCTGCGTGGTTTTCGTATTCTACGTCTCGGCCTCAACCCCTCCCGCGAAGAGCTTTACGCCCGCATCAATCAGCGAGCGGCGAAGATGTTTGAAGACGGGTTAGTCGCGGAAACCGAGCGGCTGCTGCAGCTCTATGGCGATACACGTGAGGTCACGGCGATGCACTCTTTGGGTTACACGCAAGCGCGCCAAGTTTTGCGTGACGAGCTGACGCAGGACCAAGCCATTGCCGCTGCCCAGCAAGGGCATCGCAACTACGCCAAGCGCCAGATGACCTGGTTTCGGCGCGAGGCCGATGTTCACTGGCTCGAAGGTTTCGGCGACGATCCGGCGATTCGCGATCGCGCGACAAAGATGGTTCAGGGCGTACGGAACTTGAAACTTGAAACTTGAAACTAGTGTTCGTGCTATCGTCTCAGCGTGATGCCCCGCCGCTTTCTGAATCTGCAGGTCTTCGCGCTACTGTTCACGGCGGTCGCGTTCCCCGCCAGCAAGCCCATTTACCACACGCCCGGTCCGGTTCGCATGGATAAGTCCGGTGAGAAATGGGCGCAAAAGACGCTCAAGAAGATGACTCTGGAGCAGAAGATAGGCCAGATGTTCATGATCTGGTCGCATGCCCAGTTCCTGAACGTCAAGAATCCCGAGTATCTGGCATGGAGTAACGCTCTGCATAAATACCATCTCGGCGGCTTTGGCCTGACCGTCGAGTACGAAGACGGCTTCCTCTACAAGAACGAGCCCCTCGAAGCTGCCATGGTCACCAATCAACTCCAGCAGCAAGCCGAGTTTCCATTGTTGTTTGCCGCCGATTTCGAGCGCGGCCTCGGCATGCGTCTGAATGATGTCACCGACTTTCCCCACGCGATGGCCTTCGGCGCCGCCGGTAACGTGGAACTCGCCCGCCAGTCGGGGCGCATCACCGCGATGGAAGCTCGCGCCATCGGGGTGCAATGGAACTGGTTCCCCGACGTTGATGTGAACTCCAATCCCGATAACCCGGTCATCAACACCCGTTCTTTCGGTGAAGATCCTGCGCTGGTTAGTGAGATGGCCGCCGCCTACATCGCGGGCGCCCACGAGTCCGGGATGCTGACCACCGCCAAGCATTTTCCGGGACATGGTGATACCGATACCGATTCACACCTTGCCGTACCGCTCATTAAGAACGACCGACAGCGACTGAACACAGTCGAACTGCCGCCGTTCGAAGCCGCAATCAAGGCTGGTGTAGATGCCGTGCTGGTGGCTCACGTGCTTGTGCCCGCGCTTGACCCCGATCCTAATCATGTTGCATCCATCTCTCCTGCTATTGTCACCGGGTTGTTGGAACAGCAAATGGGCTTTCACGGACTCATCGTGACTGATGCGCTGCAAATGCAGGGATTGATGAAGCTCTACTCCGGAGAGGCGGCGGCGTCTGCGCGGGCGGCCGTCGACGCACTCAAAGCTGGAAACGATGTGCTGTTAATTCCTGCCGATATTGATGCAGCCTACAACGGCGTCCTCAACGCCGTTCGCAGTGGCGAAATACCCGAGTCCCGGATCGACCAATCGGTGCTGAAAATCCTGAAAGCTAAGGCATCGGTCGGCTTGAATAAAGCTCGTCTGGTCGATATCAACGCGGTTTCCCAGGTGATTGCCAAGCCCGAAAGCCTGCTTGCAGCCCAAAAGGTGGCCGACAGCTCGGTGACGCTCGTTCGCAACAATAAGCAAGTATTGCCTTTGCAGCGAGTTCGGCCGGGAACCGTTCCCGCTTCGGCTGCGTATCACCCAGCAGCAGATCCGGGGCGTTGGGATGTGTTGCTCATCTTCAGCGACGACAGCCGAACGGAGTCGGGACGAGCGCTGGAGCAGCAGGTTCGGCGCCGCATTCCCAATCTGCGCGTCATATACATCGACACCCGCAGCGCCGCGGGTCTCACCGCGCCAGTGCTCGATGCCGTGAAGAAGGCGGGCAAAGTGATTGTCGCCGTGTATGAGGTTCCAGTCGCGGGCAAGATGGTGGCCGAAACGCCAGGGGACGGCAACACAGTAGGGGTTCAAAGCGCTCCGGCGCAATTGCTGCGGCAGGTTTTGCAGGTGGCCGCCGAGAAAACCGTCGTGGCCGCCCTGGGAAGCCCGTACATCATTGCGCAGTTTCCCGAGATTCAGACGTACTTATGCACGTACTCGAATATGAAGGTATCGGAAGTCAGCGCCGTAAAAGCCTTGTTTGGCGAAATCGCGATCAGTGGACGCCTGCCGGTAACCATACCGAACATCACCGAACGGGGCGCCGGACTCGATAGCCCTGCACAGCGCCTCAATGGAGGATCGCAATGAAATCCCGTATTAAGTTCCTCGCAACCGCATTTACGTTTGGCGCCATGTTGCTTCTAGTTTCGGCCTGCTCGATCAAGGTTGATGACAAAGACAAGGAAGCCAAGAAGGTCGACATCCAGACGCCGCTGGCTAGCCTCAAGGTAGATACCAGCCCTGCCTCGACCGACAACGGCATTCCGGTTTACCCGGGTGCCAAACCCCGGCCTGCCGAGAATGGCGATAGCCATCGTGCCAACGTGAACATTGGCGGCATCGGTTTTGGTATCAAAGTGATCGCCGCCGAATTTGTGACTCCCGACCCACCGGACAAGGTAAAAGCCTTCTATCTGGAGAAGCTGGCTCAATATGGGAAGGTGCTCGAATGCAAAGGTACTGGTGGTGAGCACCACGACCACGGCGACTGGAACAGCGAGGAAGCCGACAAGCCGGTTTCTTGCGGAGGTGAGAGCGGTGAAGGTTGGGAACTCAAGACCGGTACCAATCGCAACCAACACCTCGTCGCCATCAAGCCGGATGGCTCGGGCACGCGGTTTGGCACGGTTTACATCAACATCCACGGCAAAGAGGGCACGATCTAAGAGTGAAATGAGGAGTGTATGCCGGATTCACAACAGTTCTTAGAGAGCACTGGTTGAGTTTGGTCGTCGGTGTTCCAACTGCGATGTATGCGGCATGGATTGCATCAGGTTGTGCCGGAGGGCGTAAGGGCTGTGGTGCCGGCTATGGTCCGGGCGGTTATCGGCAAATAAGACCAGCAAGGTCTTAGGTCCGGACTTCTGTTTCGGACTACTAGCCACCAACCGCTGCCGCCTGTTAACTTCAAACGCAGTGGATCACCTCTGCTACAAGTGTCAGACATCCATCGACGAGAGCCTTCCCTTCTGCCCTCACTGTGGCGCACCGCAGATTCGCGTCGCTAGTCCCGAAGAGCAACCATCAGAATCACAACCATCGCCAGTCCCGCAAGCCGCTTCGGCTCCATGGACGTATGGCGCCGGGGCTTATCCAGCGCGTGCGGTGCAGTGGCAATTTGCATGGAAGGGCGCGCTGCTCACTGGGCTGATAGCCGCTGTCCTCACCGCCATTCCGTATGTAGGGTTCGGCTGCTGCCTTTGGATGCTTAGCACCGGAGCTCTAGCAGTTGGCTTGTATCAACGCCGAGTGCCCGGAGTTTACGTTACTCCAGGAATGGGCATGCGGATTGGCGCTCTGTCGGGCACCATCGCCTTCGTTGTCACCACCTTCTGGAGCGTCTACGAATTCGCAAGAGACAATCAGCAGTTCCGCTCGATCTTTACCGAACAGATGGAGAAGACGATCTCGTCCAACCCTGATCCCCGTGCTCAGGAAATCATGCGGCAGTTTGTGAACAACCTGAATACCCCTGAGGGACTGGCAACCTTTTTCGTGATCATCCTAATCATCATGGCAATCGTCTTCGTCATTTTCAGTGCCGCCGGAGGAGCACTCGGCGCATCGATGTTCGCCCGCCGTCAGGGTCTGCGATAGCCGCGATATCATTCGCACACACATTCGACTTTCACTTGCTCGCTCCGGTGGGCTGCGATACTTTAACTATCTTTGGAATCGAGTCCATGCCCTTCATTTCTCGCCGCAACTTCCTATCTACTGCTGCGCGCAGCGCC
Organism: Binatia bacterium; assembly: GCA_035638375.1. Classification (GTDB taxonomy): domain Bacteria; phylum Acidobacteriota; class Terriglobia; order Terriglobales; family Acidobacteriaceae; genus DASRAA01. Next base: position 74,907 of record DASRAA010000069.1, read on the forward strand.
GCGGTCATTACTGCCGGATCCTTCCTGGTAATTGAATCTGCGAGGCCGCAAGCAACAACCGCAGCAAAATCACCAACCGACCGGGCACTCGATCAGTTCATCGAGTTTTACATGAAAGCGATGAACTCTCCCGGCCTGACGCTTGGAGTCGCCAATCGCGCCGGAACGGTTCGCGCGGCGAGCTTTGGATTCAGCAACCCAGGACTAAAGCTGGCGGTTGAGCCGAGCATGCTGTTTCACATCGGTTCGATCACAAAATCGTTCGTGGCACTCATGCTGTTGCAGTTGCATGAGGAAGGCAAACTCGATCTGCACACGCCTGTACTGGACTATCTGCCGTGGCTGCCGATCGTTACCACGTACGGCCCGATATCGACCCACGACCTGCTGACCCATACTTCGGGACTGCCAAACGCGTTGCAGTTGATCCCGTCCGATCCATCTACCCGTTACCGCCAAGCGTGGAAGCCGGGCGAGCGTTTCTACTATTGCAATCTCGGGTTTGACATCCTGGGCATTTTGATCGAAGCACTCGACGGACGGACCTGGCCCGCGGCACTTCGAGCGCGAATTCTGGAACCGCTGGGAATGAGCGCAACCTCTCCGGTCATTACCAATGCGATTCGGCCGCGAACTGCAGAAAGCTGGGTGCCGTATTTCGAAGATCGGCCTTACCCGAGGATGGGCCGACTCGCGGCTGCCGCAAATCTGCAGTTTGACGATGCTGCCGGAAGTATTGCTTCCACGCCTGGGGACATGACGCTATACATGCAGATGCTGCTCAATCGCGGGCATGGTACGCATGCGCGCATTGTCTCGCCGGAAAGCTTCGCGCTCATGTCGAAGCCGTGGATCAAAGCTGAGGAATTCGGCCCTGATGCCAGCTACGGTTATGGAATCGCAGTTGAGACAGTCGACGGCCACACCATCCTCCGCCACACGGGCGGAATGGCTTCGTTCATGTCGGCCTTGTATCTCGATCTTGACGCAGGCGTCGGTGCCTTCTCTTCGATTAACGCTCAGCAGGGGTATCGACCGACTCTGGTCTCGCAGTACGCGGTGCAACTGATGGCGGCTAGCGCCGCCGGCAAGCCTGCTCCCAAACCACCTGAAAACACTGATCCCAAATTCGTCAAAAACGCCGCGGATTATGTCGGGACCTATACCTCTCCTGACGGCAAAGAGATCGAAATTACCGCAGACAGCTCGCTCGTGGCCGTAGTGCAGGGCCAACCGATCACCCTGCAGCGCACGAGCGGGGACCACTTCGCCGCGGTCGATCCTCAACTCTCCCGATTTCTTTTCGTGTTCGGCCGGGCCAAGACAGATACAGCGAATAAACCGGTCCGCGAGAAGCCCAAAGCTGCGCCTGTGGTCGAGTTGGTCTACGGCAGCGGATGGTACACGAACTCTAGATACACGGGACCGAAGAGCTTCCCTGCTGCACCCGAATATGGCGCATTGACCGGAACCTATTTAGGTGCTGGAGGCTTCGAGGGTACCCAGACGGACATCTTCATCATTAAAGGTCAGCTCTGCGCGGATGGCGAGACCATGCTCGAGCGCATCGGCGACTACGAGTTCCGTCCCACAGAAGACGCTCCTAATCCGGAGCGCATCGAGTTTCATTTCATCGCTAACGGCAAAGCGCGACTGATGAAGTTCAGTGGGCAGGATTTCTTCCGCTTCGAGGGCGAATAGACTGCACGGGCAACCCTGTCACAGGGATGTGTGATGTAGTTGCCCCTGCCCAGACCGATTCCGTATCATCCCTAAGAATGTCCAAAGCCACCCGACCCAATCACCTGCGCGAGAAGGGACAGATCATGTCCGCCTCAGAGATCGAGCGCACCATGGTTCGCCTCGCGCACGAAGTCGTCGAGAAGAACAATGGCGCCGAGAATCTCGGGCTGGTCGGCATCATGCGTCGTGGCGTCCCATTGGCGCAGCGTCTGGCGAAGATCCTCAATCGCATTGAGAAAACCGAAGTTCCCGTCGGTACGCTGGACATCACCCTGTACCGGGATGACCTGACGACGGTGGGTCATCGTCCTGAAGTCCGGCCGGGAAAGATGGAATTTAACATTCAAGACAAGAACATCATTCTCGTGGACGACGTGCTCTACACCGGACGCACCACGCGTGCCGCACTCGATGCGCTATTCGATCACGGGCGCCCACGGCGAATACAGCTGCTTGTTCTGATCGACCGTGGTTATCGCGAGCTGCCGATCGAAGCACAATTCGTCGGCCGCAAGATTGAAACCGCTGCCAACGAACTCGTCGAAGTCAGACTCAAGGAAACCGACAGCGCCGAAAAGGTGCTGCTGGCCGAGCTTCTTCCCGAGGGGCAATGAAGCCGCACGGACGGTCTCTTCTCGGCACTGATCAACTCACCGTTTCCGAGATCGAAGCCCTCCTTGAGCTGGCGCGCCGGATGGATCCCAAGCGACCGCCTCAGTTCCTGCGCGGCAAACGTGTAGTTCTGCTGTTCTACGAGCCATCTACACGGACGCGGACATCGTTTGAGTTCGCGGCCAAAGCACTGGGAGCGGTGACGACCCTTATCACGGCAAACTCTTCCAGCATTGAGAAGGGCGAGTCGCTCATCGATACCGGGTGGACGGTCACCTCGCTGGGCGCTGACGTAATCGTGATGCGCCATCCGAATAGCGGTGCGCCGTATCTTCTCTCGCGTTTTATTCCCGTGCCTATCGTGAATGCAGGTGACGGCCTGCACCAGCACCCCTCGCAGGCGCTGCTGGACGCACTGACCATCACGAACCACAAGCAGAGGCTTAAAGGACTGCGTGTCGTGATTGTTGGCGACATTTTTCACAGTCGCGTGGCCCGCTCGAATGCGCTGCTGCTGTCGAAATGCGGCGCACAGGTGGTTTTTTGCGGACCTCCCGATCTGGCGCCCGACCTGTCGGCCACGATCGCGCCCGGAGTGAAAGTCAGCCGCAATCTCGACCGCGCGCTTCAGGGGGCTGACGTAGTCATGTCGCTGCGCATTCAGAAAGAGCGCCTTGCCGGTAAACAGATCGGCCTGGAGGATTACATCTGCAATTTCCAGATCACTCCGCAACGCATGAAGCTCGCCAAGCCCGATGCCATCGTTATGCATCCCGGCCCCATTGTGCGCGGGCTGGAGCTGTCGAATGAGGTGGCTGACGGTCCGCAGTCATGCGTGCACGAACAGGTCGCCAACGGAGTCAAGACACGGATGGCCATTCTGGCAACCGTGCTGAAAGGAGCGCGATGAAAACCGCTACCCGAACGCTCCTCATCAGCGGAGGTCGTGTTATTGATCCCTCCAGCGGAATCGATCGCGCGATGGACGTCCTCCTGCGCGATCGGCGAGTTGCCGAGCTTGTTGCGCCGGGCGTGCATGAAACGTCTGCCGGTGAGACACTGGATGCCAAGGGTCTCATCGTTGCGCCCGGTTTCATCGACTTGCACGTGCATCTGCGCGAACCTGGACAGACCCACAAAGAGACGATCGCAACCGGAACCGCCGCCGCTGCCGCCGGCGGATTTACATCCGTTTGCGCCATGCCTAATACTTCCCCGATAAACGATTCGGTCGAGATTACCCGCTGGATGCAGGCTTCCGAGCGAGGGGCTGTGGTGCGCTTGTTCCCGATCGCCGCCGCCAGTGTCGGAAGCATGAGCGAGAAGCTTACCGATTTTGCTGCTCTTCAAAACGCAGGAGCAGTAGCTGTGAGCGACGACGGCAAGCCGATCCTCGGTGACCAGATCATGCACGACGTGCTGCGTCTGGGAGCGCGTCTGAACCTGCCTGTCGTGCAGCACGCAGAAGATTCTCACCGCACTGGCGGATGCTCGATGAACCTGGGGCCGACTTCATTTCGCCTTGGTTTGCGGGGCATGTCAAATGCTGCCGAGTCGGACATCGTCAAACGTGATATCGCTCTTGCCCAGCAGACGGGCGCGCATATTCACGTGGCTCACATCTCCACCAGCGAAGCGATGGAGGCCGTTCGCCAAGCCAAGAAGGCGGGAATTCGCGCCACTGCCGAGGTTACACCGCACCACTTTACCCTCATCGATGAGAACGTGGGAGGATTCGACACGCATTACAAGATGAACCCGCCACTGCGATCTTCGGCCGATCGCAAGGCAATGATTGCCGGCATCGAGGACGGCACCATCGACGCCATTGCCACCGATCACGCGCCCCATGCTTTCCACGAAAAGCAGGTCGAGTTCGAGCGCGCATCGATGGGCATTATCGGACTAGAGACCGCGCTTCCGATTGCGCTGACGGTTCTGCATCACCACTTCAGACTTCCTCTGTGGCGGATCGTCGAGCTGCTGTCGTCCGGGCCTGCGCGAGTGTTCGGGCTGCAGGATCTGGGGACTCTAGCGCCCGGGGCGCATGCCGACGTCACCATCTTCGACCCCAATAAGAAGTGCACCTATCTTGCGGCGAACTCGCGCTCCAAGTCACGTAATACGCCCTACGACGGATGGAGCTTTACCGGAAAGGTGATGGCAACCATCGTTGCCGGGCAGGTGGTTTACCGCGGCGACTAACAGCCCAATTGCAGCGGTATCCCCGGCAATTGCGGTACGATAAGCCATCGCTCGCGATTTCTCTCCTCAGGAAGCGCCGCGAGGATTCGGCATGAAAGACTTCTACATTTGCGACTGCAATAGGCACGAGAACCAGACGATTACGTCGAATTTTGTGGTCGCCAGCAAGCACATCAAGAACAAGAAGAACGGCGAATTCTATCTGGCGCTCATCCTGGCTGACCGCAGTGGCCAACTGCAGGCCAACATGTGGGACAACGTGCTCGATTTCCTGCACGCCTTCGAGCAGGACGACTTCATCAAGGTGAAGGGCCTGGTGCAGAAGTACAACGGCCGCTGGCAGCTCACGATCCATAAGCTTCGTAAGCTGGGTGAACACGAAATCGATTACGCCGACTACCTGCCGAAAACGTCCAAAGACATTGACCAGCTCTGGCGAAGGCTGGCGGAGTTCGTGACCAGCTTTCAGAACCCCTGGCTTAAACAGCTGCTTCAGGACTTTATGTCTGACGAAGACATTGCCACTGCCTACAAGAACGCACCGGCGGCGAAGACGCTGCACCACGCGTACATTGGCGGGCTGCTCGATCACGTGGTGTCGCTGTTTACCCTGTGCGATCTTGCCGCGCGCAATTATCCGCAGATCAATCGCGACCTCCTGCTGACAGGAGCGTTTCTGCACGACATCGGCAAGATCGATGAGCTGACCTATCAGCGCTCCATCTCTTACACGACCTCAGGGCAATTGCTGGGGCACATGATTATTGAGCTCGAGATGCTGCACGAGAAGCTGGCGCGTATTCCCGGTTTTCCGGCGGAGCTGAAGATGCTGATCGAGCACCTCATCATCAGCCATCACGGCCAGTACGAATTCGGCTCACCCAAGTTACCCATGTTTCCTGAGGCGCTCATGCTGCATTACCTCGATGACTTGGATTCCAAAATGGAGAGCATGCGTGCCCAATTCGAGCGTGATGCTGATTTCGATTCGGCATGGACCGGTTACAATTCTTCGCTGGCACGACCGTTGCTGAACACTCAAAAGTTCCTTGAGAAGAAGCTCAAGAAGTCGGATGCGACGCCTGCTCAACCTTCGCCCTCAGAGGAAACAGTGGCGACGGAAGCACAGCCTGAAGCGACTCCGGTTGTGGAGGTAAATTCGGCTGCTTCGACTGAGCCGGCGAGCACCGCAGTTTCAGCGCTCGATGCGCTGCAGAAGAAGTTCGCATCCCACAAGCCAACGCCAGTAGGAGCTAAGACGGACTAGCTTAGTCGGATGCAGATCGCTTTATGCTCGATTTATCCCGCTTTGAGTGCCTGTCGTTCGACTGCTACGGGACCCTGATCGACTGGGAGTCCGGCATTCTGGGATATCTCCGCCCATTACTGAAAGGCAAAGGCCTCAACGTTGCCGACGACGAAATCCTGAACTTGTACTCCGAGTTTGAGCCACAGCGGCAGCGGCCCTACCAGCGCTATCGGAATGTGCTAGCCGCGGTAGTGCGCGACTTTGGCGCACATTATGCTGTTGCCGTTACCGAGCAGGAGGCGAACGGCCTCGCCGAATCAATCCGCAGCTGGGAACCCTTTGCTGATACCGTGCCTGCGTTGAAGAAACTGAAGACACGGTGTAAGCTCGCGGTGCTGTCGAACATCGACGATGACCTGTTCGCATTCACTGCGCCTAAGCTGGGCGTCGAACTCGACACCCTCGTGACGGCGCAGCAAGTCGAGAGTTATAAGCCGTCGCTGTCGAACTTCGGAACCCTGCTGGCGCGCTTGCCTATATCCAAGGAAAGACTCCTGCACGTTGCCGAAAGCTTGTACCACGATGTGGTACCTGCGCAGTCGCTCGGCATCGCGACGGTGTGGGTGAATCGGCGGCAGGGGAAGCAGGCGGCCGCGACCAAGTTGATAAGGGCCAAGGCGGATCTCGAAGTGCCTACCGTCGGAGCGTTGGCCGAAGTGATGGCTGCCGGATAGGAAAACTGATGGACTCGTCGAATTGCGTGATGTGGTCGGCGAGTGCCTGGGGCTGGGTCTCGCCTCGGTAAATTGGCGACTCGCCTCTGTGGGCTCGCGCCCGCGGCTAAAATGTGCCCTTCGGACTGATGACCTTCGCAAATGAGCCGCATCTGTCCCACCCTATCGCCCAAGGCTGGCGATAAGAGTGGGCCACCGAGCGGCAGGACTCCGTGCGCTATATCGGGGCTGAAGCCGGGTGAGAGCAGCGAAAAACTGCGCTGGCGAGAGCCGTGCAGTCCATCGGTGGTAGCCCGGCCTGAGATGAGCTTTCGGCTGGGAGTTTGCCGGCTGGGGCACTGAATCGGGGCAGATGCTAGAATTGCCTCTGAACCGCGCCGGGAGTAGTGCATTTTGATCGAGATAGCGCCGTCCATCCTGTCGGCTGATTTTGCGCATCTGGCCGATGCGGCCAATGCCGCTATTCAGGGCGGGGCGAGACTGCTGCACGTGGACGTTATGGATGGGCATTTTGTGCCCAACATCACAATCGGACCCCCGGTCGTAGCGTCACTGCGAAAGGCCGTGGAGGTCCCGCTCGACTGCCACCTGATGATCGAGAATGCCGACCAGTACATTCCGGCGTTTGCCGAGGCGGGAGCCAACTGGATCTCGGTCCACCAGGAAGCATGCATTCATCTGAACAGAACTCTGGATTTGATTCGGTCGCACGGCTGCCAGCCGGGGGTGGTGTTGAACCCGGCGACTCCGGTGCAGACGCTGGGCGAGGTGCTCGATATGGTCGATCACGTGCTCATCATGTCGGTAAACCCGGGTTTTGGAGGACAGAAATTCATCCCCAGCACCCTGGAAAAAGTCCGCAAGCTGGCGACTATGCGGACGGCCAAGGGTTTGAATTTCCGGATAGAAATTGATGGGGGCATTGACCTGGAGACGATTGGTTCGGCGGTCAAAGCCGGGGTGGAAATCTTCGTGGCCGGCAGTGCGGTGTTCGCGCACGGGGATCCGGCCGTGAACGTAGAAAATCTGCTGAAGGCGGCCCACGACGCCACGCTCGTGCAGGCATAGTTCGTCAGCTCCAAAGTAATCGGGATGAGTTTTTGAGGCAAAGCAGGTGGCTCACAGGCAGAAACCAAGGTCCTTCGGCGGCTCAAGCCAGGAGCTTGAAGCGCGCTGCGGCACGGCTGAAGCCGTGCCCTTTCAAAGCTGAATATTCGGCAATTATGCAAGCTCAAAGGTGGTAGGGATGTTTCGTCGCGCACTTTTATTGGGGTTGATGGCAAGCGCCGTCCTCTTCGCGGGTTGCAGCAACAAGAAAGTCAACAATCCAATCGCAGACGTCAATTCCAAACAGCCCGACAAGGTGCTTTACGACCGGGCCATGGACGCCATGAAGCACAACAAATTCGACGTGGCGCGCCTGAGCCTGCAGACCCTCATCAATACCTATCCCGATTCGGAATACGTGGCGCGGGCCAAGCTGGCGATCGGCGACTCATGGTATGCCGAAGGCGGCTCGGCGGCCATGGCGCAGGCGGAGAGCGAATATAAGGACTTCATCACCTTCTTCCCCAACATGACCGAAGCGAGCGAAGCGCAGATGAAGATTGCCAACATCCATTACAACGAGATGGAGAAGGCGGACCGCGACTTCACGCACGCCAAGCGCGCGGAGGAAGAGTACCGGCAGTTAATCATGCAGTTCCCCGACAGCCCGCTGGTGCCGGAGGCTAAGAAGAAACTGCTGGCGGTGCAGGAAGTGCTGGCGGAACGGGAGTTCATGATCGCGCACTTCTATTACCTCAGGGAGACATGGCCGGCGGCGATCGCGCGTTTTCAGTCGCTGGTGGATACGTACCCGCTTTTCAGCGGTGCCGATGAAGCGCTGTATGAGATGGGCAACTGCTATGAGAGACAGGCAGACCTGCTGCGTAAATCGAAAATCAGCGAAGCCGCCAAGGCGGGACTGATCAAGCAATACCAAGACAAGGCGGCGGCAGCGTACGACCAGATCCTGACGCGCTATCCGGAAGAGGACCGGGTTGACGATGCCCGCAAGAAACTACAAGCCATGGGACGGCCGATCCCAAAGGCCACGCCAGAACAGATCGCGCAGAACAAGAAGGAGCAGGAGAGTCGAGGATCTCTTGGCAGCTACAGCAGGCTGATGCTGAACTTCAAGAAGGGACCTGATGTCTCGCAAGCAGCTACCACTGGAGAGCCGACGCTGGTGGATCCGAAGCAGGCCAGCGCGCCTGAGATCGTACGCTCGGCCACGGCCAGTGTGGTGAGCGCGTTGAATGCCGCTACAGGGGCGGCGACGACTGGCACCGGCACGGCTCCGGCGACTAATACTGAAGTGCCTGCTTCGTCGGATGCTACAACTCCAACGGAAGCGACGACTGTGAGTGGTAGTAGTGGATCAGCCCCGGCAGCCTCGGCGGGTGCGAACGCGGAGGTGATCAAGAAACCTGCGGCAAATGAGACGGCCATTCCGGAACTGGGCAACGACTTGGCTCCGTCCTCGACGTCGTCAGGCAGTGCAGCTCCGCCGTTGCCGCCCACCCAGGTGAACGATGCGCCCAAGTCGACGCCACCGGCCGATGGAGCGGCGCCATCCAACGATACTTCACAGCAACCGGCACAGGCGGCCGACACCAATACAGAAAGCTCTTCCAAGAAAAAGAAGAAACACCACTTCCCGTTCTAGGTTACCGTTGCGTTCGCCTCGCCACTGTGTTACCCAGCGTGGCGAGTTGTCGATTTCACGCGATCGGCTCGCGCAGTCTCTAACTAACTTTGTTGTCGGGCTAGCTTAAGTCTCTGATGTGTCTCCAGGCCCTCTTCCGCTTCGTGAGCTCTTGAGCGTTGCCAGGTGATCTCCAGACTTCCAGCTCCAGACGAATTCTGCCGATGGCTGAGGTGATAGCTTCGACTGGGGCTGCCTCCGCGTCAGCGCCATTTTTATGCTCGGCTAGAAGTGAACTGATATTCCCGGGGCCGTTTGTTTTTCGTTCCCGGCATTACACCTTGGAAGACCAAGACTGTCAACGACTTAGTGACCCAATGAAACCGCAGTAGTCTCGCATGGGTGTGGAGGTTCTAAATCTCTCCAGCCTTGAGTTAGGCAAGTTACAAGGCGGTTTGACCCCCGTTTTCTCACGCGGGTAATATCGAAATGTAACTTCTAGAATTCCAACCGATTAGCATGCCGCACGATCTTCCCAAGGCTTATGAACCGGGCTCGATCGAGCCTCGCTGGGCCGAATACTGGGTTCGCGAAAAGTTGTTCCACGTGGACACCCCGGCTGCAGATTCTCCACAGGCGACCTTTACCCTGACGCTCCCGCCGCCTAACGTGACCGGCAACCTGCACATGGGTCACATGTTGGAGCACACGGAGATCGACATCATCATTCGCTGGAAGCGGATGCAGGGGATTCCCACTCTGTGGCTGCCGGGAACCGACCATGCCGGCATCGCTACCCAACTCATGGTGGAGCGCCAGCTTGCCAGTGAGGGAATCAACCGCCGCGACATCGGGCGTGAAGCCTTTGAAGCGCGCGTGTGGTGCTGGAAGAAACACTACGGTGGAGTGATTCTGCAGCAAATGAAGCGCCTCGGGACGTCGGTGGACTGGTCGCGCGAGTACTTCACGATGGACGAGCGCATGTCGCGCGCTGTGCGCGAGGCGTTCGTCAGGCTATATGAGGAAGGACTGATCTATCGCGGCAAGTACATCGTGAACTGGTGCCCGCGGTGTATGACAGCGGTGAGCGACCTCGAGGTAATTCACGAGGAGACACAGGGGAAGATCTACGAGATTCGTTATCCGGTGGTGGGTAGCCGGGGCGAGTTCATTGTGGTGGCCACGACGCGTCCGGAGACAATGCTGGGAGACACTGCAGTTGCGGTGAATTCGGCTGACGTGCGGTACAGACACCTGCATGGCAAGAAGGTGCTGCTGCCGTTGATGAACCGCGAGATTCCCATCATCACCGACGACATTCTCGCTAACCCCGAGTTTGGCACGGGGGCGGTGAAGGTGACACCAGCGCACGATCCCAACGATTTCGAGGCGGGACTGCGGAACGCCCTGCCGCAGATCAACGTGATGAACGAAGTGGCGCAGATGAACGACGATGCCGGGCCATATGCCGGTCTGGACCGCTTCGAGGCTCGGCAGAAAGTGCTGGAAGACCTGGACAAGGGCGGATTCCTAGTCGGCGCGAAAGATTACGTGGTCCCTTTGGGCAAATGCCAGCGATGCAAAACCATCATTGAGCCCCGCCTTTCGATGCAATGGTTCGTCAAAATCCAGCCGCTGGCCGACCGCGCTATTGAGGTGGTCGAAAAGGGCGATATCAAATTCGTCCCTGAGAACGTCACTAAGACCTACTTCGAGTGGATGCGCAATATCCACGACTGGTGCATCTCGCGGCAGTTGTGGTGGGGACATCGCATTCCGGCGTGGTACTGCAAGGATTGCGGCGAGATCGTTGTGGCGCGCGAGACGCCTACGAAGTGCACGAAATGCAGCGGTGGTACGCTCGAGCAGGATACTGACGTGCTCGACACGTGGTTTTCATCAGGATTGCTGCCGTGCTCAGGACTGGGCTGGCCTGACCAAACGCCCGAGCTAGATGCCTTCTATCCAACCTCGCTGTTGATTACGGGATTCGACATCCTGTTCTTCTGGGTGGCGCGCATGCTCATGATGAACTGCCACTTCATGCGCGGCCACAAGTATGGCGATGTGCCGTTTCGGACGGTCTACATCCACGCGCTGGTGCGCGATGCTGAGCGGCAAAAGATGTCGAAGACCAAGGGCAACGTTCTCGATCCGATCGAGATTATCGAGAAGTTTGGCACGGACGCGGTGCGATTCACGCTGGCATCGATGGCTGCACCAGGAACTGACATCGCATTCTCGGAAGAAAAGACTGATGGCTATCGCGCGTTCGCCAACAAGATCTGGAACGCGTCGCGGCTGTTGTTCATGAATGTGGACCGGGCGCAAGAGGCGGGAACGTGGTCGCTGAGTGATTTCAAGGCGCCTGTGACTGATTTCGGTGCACCGGGCATTGCCGGATTCAGCACGGCAGCACTGGAAGATCGATGGATTCTGTCCAGGTTCAATCGCGTGACAGCCGAGGTACATGATGCGCTTGAGGCCTACCGCTTCCATGAGGCGGCACATGTCGTCTATCACTTTTTCTGGGGGGAGTATTGCGACTGGTACCTGGAGCTAATCAAACCGCGACTGGCGTCGAATGATCGCAAGATGGCGCGGGCGGCGTACGTCAACCTGATCGGGATTTTTGAGGCAGCGCTGCGCCTGCTGTCGCCGTTCATGCCGTTTATCACCGAAGAAATCTGGCATGCCGTGTATGACGGGAATCCGCCACAGAAGTCGATTGCGCTGGCGGCGTACCCCAAAAGTGATCCCGCGCAGGTAGACTCGGTCGCGGAAACCGAGATGGCGATCCTGCAAGACCTGATCGTCGCGGTGCGCAATGTCCGCGCCGAGCTAAAGATCGAGCCCAAACAGAAGCTGGCCATCGAAGTCCACGCCGACGACGAGATCGGAAAGCTCATTGAGCGCGAGCAACCTGCGGTGGAGCGCATGGCAAATGTCGAGTCAGTGGCATTCGTGCCGCAGTCGCTGGCGAATGCGGCGGGGGTGCGGTCGACAGCGCGGTTCGACGTGCGCGTGGTCTATGAGCGCAAGATTGACGTGGCTGCCGAGCGGGAGCGGCTGAACAAGGATCTGGCGAAATTAACGGGCGAGATGGAGCGCGCCATCGCGCAATTGTCAAACGAGGATTTTCTTGCCAAGGCGCCGGAGAAGATCGTCAATGGCCTGAAGCAGCGCAAAGGCGAAGTGGAAGTGCTGATCGCCAAAGCTAAGTCGGCGCTGGGAGAACTACAGTAGCCGCAGTGGGGAGCTAAGGACGTATTGTGGACTGGAATAGCCGCAGAGTCACGGCCATCATCGAGGCTGCTTTGCAGGAAGATCGCGCCACCAGCGATGCGACCACCTACGCTTGCATTAACGTGAATCAACGTGCCTCGGCGACGATTCTGGCCAAGCAGGATTGTATTCTGGCTGGGCTGGGATGCATTAAGCGCGTGCTCGAGGTGTTCGCCACTCTCGACGGCACGGTCACTTCGCATCCCGAGGTGATCAGCAACTCCGAAATCTTTGATGGCGTACGGCTGCGCAAGGGAAACTCAATCGCAGTTATCGTGCACAACGCGCGGGTGATTCTTTCCTGCGAGCGGGTGATTCTGAACCTCATGCAGCGCATGAGCGGCATTGCCACGCTCACGCGCAAGTATGTTGATGCGGTCGCAGGCACAGGCGCAACGATACTCGATACTCGCAAGACCGCGCCCGGGCTCCGTGCCTTGGATAAATGGGCGGTACGCTGCGGTGGGGGGACGAATCACCGCCTCGACCTCAGTGACGGTGTGCTGATCAAGAACAATCACATTGCGCTGGCGGGAGGAGTGGTTCCGTCTCTGGAGCGGGCTGTTCGCAATCGCCGCGGGAATCAGTTGATCGAGATCGAGGTGCGCTCGCTCGATGAGCTGAAGCTGGCACTCGAGCACGGCGGAGAGGCCGTGCTGTTGGACAATATGACGCCCGCGCAGATCCGAGAGGCGGTGGAGTACGTCGCAACGCTCGACCGCAAGGTTCCGCTGGAAGCCTCTGGCGGCATCACGCTGGAGAATGTCCGCGAATATGCCGAGGCTGGGGTGAACTTCATTTCGATTGGGGCGTTGACGCACTCGGTGCCGGCGGTGGACTTAAGTATGCGGCTGGCGCCGGCGTAAGCAAATCAGTGGCTAGTGGTCAGAGGCCAGTTGTTTTGCTCTGCAACCCTTCTCTTGCAAGCCTGTACGCTGTTCAAATTGCTAGCCGCACGGGCATAATTTTCCTATCGGCCGATCAAACACAACTCGAATTGAGGCTCCCTCGTCCGAAGGCCTGACCGACGCTCGACTCGGCCATATCGTTCGCCTGTTGAGTGATAACGCCACCCTCGTCGTGAGTGGCACTCGGATTGCCGAGGAGCTTGGGACCACCCGCTCAGAGGTCTGGCGCGCAGTGCAGCATCTGCGGGAGCTGGGCGTCCGCATAGTGGGACATCCGGCTACCGGTTACCAGCTCGAGTCGGTAGCTGACCTGCTGTTGCCTGACATCATTGGCCGGCTGGTGAACGGAACCATTTTCGCCTCGCGAATTCGACACTATTTCCGCATCGGCTCCACGAATACTGCGGCAATGGCAGCGGCGGCTGAAGGAGAGCCAGAAGGAACTGTTTTCTTGGCCGAGGAGCAGACCGCCGGGCGAGGGCGCGGCACTAATACATGGGAGTCTGCGCCATCAGACGGCATATACTGCTCCGTGATTTTGCGACCGCAACTTGCTCCTGCCGATGCTTTGTTGCTGTCGCTGATTGCCGGCATAGCGGTTTCCGAATCGGTTCAGCAGACGACTGGATTACATCCTGACCTGCGCTGGCCCAACGATGTGTTGCTGGGTGAAAAGAAATTCTGCGGCATCTTGACGGAAATGCAGGCAGAGGCCACGCGCGTTCGCTATGTGGTGGTGGGTATCGGTATCAACGTCAATCATCGGTCGTTCTCACCGGCGCTCGAGCCAATTGCAACTTCCCTTCGCCTAATGAGCGGACACGAGTGGTCGCGCGTGCAGGTTGCGGCTGCTTTGTTAAAATCGCTCAACACCTGGTATCGCCAGCTCTCCAGCAACACTGCCGAAGCGCGTGCTGCAGTTTCCGAAGCCTTCGAACAACGATCTTCCTATGCACGCTCACGCCTTGTTCATGTTGACGAAGGGGCTGGCTATGATGGTGTGACGGAGGGACTGGATAGCCGCGGGTTCCTGCTGGTGCGAACCCCGAGCGGAGTTCGCACCGTACTGTCTGGGCTAGTTCGCGCCAAACCGGCACTGGAAGGATAGGACGTGCTGTTCGTACTCGATGTGGGCAATACCAACACCGTGCTTGGCGTCTTCGAGCCCAAAGCTGCTGAGGCCGGCCAGCAGCGAAAGCTGATCGCGCACTGGCGAGTTGCTACCAACAAGTCACAGACTGTCGATGAATATGGGGTCCTGTTCCGCAATCTATTCGCGATGAACAACATGGAGGTCGGGGGCGTACAAGGAATCGTGATCTCGTCAGTCGTGCCGCCGCTCGACTCCACCTTGCGTGAGGTTTGCGAGCACTATTTTCAACTTAAGCCTCTTTTTATTGAGCCTGGCGTGAAGACCGGCATGCCTGTCCATTACGACAACCCAGCAGAGGTGGGGGCTGACCGCATCGTCAACGGCGTCGCCGCTTACGAAAAATTCGGCGGGCCGTGCATCGTGGTGGATTTTGGTACGGCCACCACGTTCGATGTGGTGTCGCCCAAAGGCGAATACCTGGGCGGCGTGATCACGCCCGGCATTGGCATATCGGCTGACGCACTATTCGAGCGGACTGCGCGGCTTCCGCGCGTGGATATCCGCAAGCCGCCCAGCGTGATTGCCACGAACACTGTGAACAGCCTTCAGGCTGGGCTGTATTACGGCTACCTCGGCCTGATCGACGGCATCCTGGAGCGTCTGATGGCGGAGCTCGGCGGCGACGTCAGAGTCGTCGCGACGGGCGGACTAGCTTCGTTGATGGGCAGTGGTTCAAAATACATCCGCGAAGTGGACGATCTGTTGACGCTTGAGGGCTTGCGAATCATCTACGAGCGCAATCTGCGCCGGCGGTAGCTCTCTGCACCGTGGAAAACTATTTCAACAAATCGGTTTAGAGGGCATGTTGTTGTGTATTCAAGGACTTAGGTGCGTGTCTAGGGACGTTGCGGGGTATTGGCGTACCACAAGTGTGCAGCAGATTGTGCAGTGCCTCCGGAGGCTTTGAAGAATCGCGCAAACTCCGCTGGCGTTAACTATCCCCGATAGTTCACGCCGAAACCAGGCAAGCAGATTCAATGAAGTAGCGGGCGCACTGCACAGTTGCTGCACAGATTGCCAACGGTTTCCCTTTTTTCCCCTTGCGACAAATCCCCCCTTGCGAAAAAGCGACATTAGCGACAAAACCCCGCAGTTCATCCTTGCACGGAGCGAAGGTCTTCGAACCCTCGATACAGGTTTTAGCTTGTATAACGGTTTAGCAATTCTCTCCTCCAGTAGTTCATAACCTATGCCAAATCACCTCAAGTGACCTGATTTGTCAGTTATAGGACACTGCTCGGGACAGTGA
>DASRAA010000070.1:0-10675 GCA_035638375.1 Binatia bacterium
CGTGCCTCCATCAGCGCGGGATTCTTGCGCTGAACCATCACGGCTGCGATCGCAAATGACGCGAGCGTAGCCACCACACAGATCCAGCCGCGCAGCCACCTCAGAGTGCCCGCCGCGGCGAATGTTGCGGCCACCCAGAGACCGAGGCTCCCAATAAGCTGCAGGATTCGGCTAAAGCTCCACAATCTTTTGCCGGAAATCTGTGGTTCGATTGCGGACGGGTTAGACATGATTACATCGACTCCGCTGCACCAGTTAGATGCCATCGGCAAAGCCCGCGACTTTGCCGGTAGACTGACTACAGGTAGTCAAACAGCGTCATGAACCCGAAGTCCATGTGCAACTGCTGATGGCAGTGAAACAACGTCAGCCCTGGATTGTCGGCCCTGAAGTCGACTTCGACCTGCTCGTATCCACCCACCATCACCACGTCTTTCATAATGCCCGCTGTCGCTTGCCCCGCGACATTCGCCAGCTCGAACGAATGCCGATGTAAATGTATCGGATGGATGTCGTCGCTGGCATTCCGCATGCGTATGCGGTAGCGCTTGCCCTGCTGCACTTGAAAGGTTGCGGGAACGGTTTCGTTGCTCATCGGATAAGCTACGCCGTTAATCGTCCAGCGGTTGAAGCCCTCCATTGCTGCATTGTCTTTGGCGAACAGCATGTCGAAGGTTTCATCCGGTGCCGGAACGTTGCCGTGCTTCCCAAACTGGCCATAGTTCCACTTGAAGGCAGGCGGCGCCACCCACTGCGCCTTGCCCTTCATGCCCGCATACTCCACCACAATTCCCATGCCGTGATGCCGGTCGTCGTCGGCCGTGTCACCCATGATCCAAACGCCAGAATGGTTCATCTCCACGATGGCGGAAATGCGCTCCGCTGTGCCCAGCCACAGCACAGGCACACTTGCCGGATTCGGCACCGGATTGCCGTCGAACGCCACCACGCGAAAAGTGTGTCCCGGCAGCGCCAAGCTGCGAATCTCTGTCGCGCTGCCGTTGAGCACGTGAAAGAGCACGCGCTCCCCACGCTTAACGCGTACCGGTTCTCCATGGCCAAGCATGCGTCCGTTGATGGTGAACGAGCCGTAGCCTACCTCGTAACCATGCGGCATGCCTTTGGCAAGCGACGCCTTCATCGAGGACTCACCCTGCTTCTCGAGCTGCGTATTCTTAGCTGCGGGCGACAGAAAGTTCATCGCCATATCGCCGCCGCGGCTGAACGTGGGCTCAAACTCCTTGAGCGTCAGGAACACCTCGCGGTCATACCGCCCTGGATTCTCTTTTGGCTCGATATAAACCGGTCCCACTTGCCCGCCGTACTGCCCCGCATACAGGTCAGCGCCTGCGCGATTGTGCGTGTGATAGAAACGCAGTCCCGACGGATTTGGGGTGAACTGAATCCGGCGCTTGCCATGTGCTGGTATCCATGGCGTTCCCTCCTCCGCCGCACCGTCTACGTCAGTCGAGACCTTCTGACCATGCCAGTGCAACTGCTCCGGAACATCCGTGTCGTTGATGATCTCGACCGTCACCGGCTGGCCTTCCTTAAATCGCAGCAGCGGCCCCGGAAATTGTCCGTTGTAAGTGGTGGTAGAAATGATGCGCTTTGGCGCGATCTCCACCGGAGCGACTTCGATGCGAATAGTGTAGTAGTCGGCTGTTCCCACATTCTGCGATGGAGGAGCGGCCGTAACGTCGCGCTGTTGCGAGGTGACGGTACGTGAAACCAAGGTCGCGCCAGCAGCGAGAACGGTTGTCTTGAGAAAATGTCGGCGCGAGTTGGAAGGGTCGTTCATGCGTTCCGGCCTTCCATGCGAGGTAACAGTTTTCTTCGATGCCGGTTAAGCAACATTCGTCACGTGACCACGTAACGTGCTGCGCCGAGCAGCCCTGCTCCTGCGATCAGCCATGCAGAATTCAGCTGGGGAAACACAAACAAGGCCACCAAACTGACCAGCGCCACGGCGACCGTAGCTGCATCCACCAGCGCCGAGCGTCCCAACTGCCACGTGACCACTGCCATCAGTGCGAGTGAGGCCACATTGATACCGTCGAGAGCGGCGCCAGCTATGCGCGAAGCTCGAATCCTGGGTATGAGCGGCGCGCTGATGGCAACAAACACAAACGCAGGAACAAAGATCCCGACGGTAGCGGCAACCGCGCCGCTGGTGCCGCGCAGCACGAAACCAAGAAAAGTCGCCGTAGTGAACACCGGTCCTGGGGTGATCTGGCCAACGGCAACAGCGTCGAGCAGTTGCTGCTGGGTCACCCAGCCGAGCCGCTCCACCAAATCGGCTCGGAGAAACGCGAGCAATACATAACCACTGCCAAAGACCATGGCGCCGATTTTCACGAACACCAGGAAAATCGGCCACAGACCAGCCGTAGCAACTCCGGTCGCCGGCGTTACAGTGACGAACCCCAGGAGAGCATTTTTACCGCGGATCTGCGTCAGCTCCATCGCCAGCGCAAGCAGGGCACCTGCCGCCAACACGAGCAGCGGCGCAACTCCCACAATGCTCAGTCCAAGTGCAATAACACCTGCGATCGCCAGCCATCCATTCTTGACCGCTGTGCACCCCAGCTTCCAGATCGCCTGCAGGATAATGGCAATCACCACCGGCTTTACGCCATACAGAAGACCCGAAACCGCAGGCAGCTTGCCATAGCGCACATACGCCCAAGCAATGATCCCGACCATGACCGCCGCCGGAAGAATGAAGCACGTCCCGGCGACCACCAGCCCCAGCCAACCGCCACGCTTGCGCCCAATGTGCATCACCAGTTCGGTCGAAGTCGGCCCGGGAATGAGATTGCTGGCCCCAAGATGGTCGAGAAATTCGTCCTGGCTGATCCAGCCGCGCCGCTCCACTACCTCCTGCTGCAGCATGGCGATATGCGCCGCCGGACCGCCAAATGCTGTCGTGCCCAGCTTCAGAAACACAGCCGCTATGTCCCACAATGTGGTAGGTCGATCGCCGGGATTCGAGCTCATGCGGGATTGGCTAGCGCTTGATCCGGAGTTCTTTCTATCCACTACCCACTATCCACTGTTACTCTGGCGGGATGTTTTTTTCTATCCACTAGCCATTGTTATTCTGGCACGGCGGCGTGCGCGAAATCTTTACGACGATGCCCAGGTGCCCGTTTTAGCTTCCCCCACTAAAGGGCCTATGTAACCCTAGCCCGATCCAAGACAAAAAAGAGATCGATTCTGCGAATAAGCGTTGACTTGCAGTGCCAAGCAGCACAGAATTCGCAGTTACCTGCGCTGCTAGTCGCTCCCAACAGACTTAAAATCCAACACGGGCCACTGTTACCCGCCCGTTTGGTATTGGAGGCTCCCCCATGGCCGGTTGGACAGCGCTCAAAAATCAACCCAGCTTCAACGCCAATCACATGATGTTGCTCACCGACGGAACAGTCCTCGTACAGGAACTCGCCACCGCAAACTGGTACAAGCTGACTCCAGACAACAAGGGCAGCTATGTGAATGGTGTGTGGAGCACCCTCGCCACCGGTCCCGTCGGACCAACGTATTACGCCTCCGCGGTGCTTGGCGATGGCCGTGTGTTTATGGCCGGCGGCGAAGACAACTTTGGCAACAATGGAGTCGACATCAACAATTGCGAGATCTATGACCCCGTCGCCGACAGTTGGACCAACATCCCCGGCCCCGGTTGGGCTAATATCGGCGACGCGCCGTGCTGCATGTTGCCTGACGGCACCATAATTCTCGGCAACATTAACGCTACTTCGACCGCCATCTACGACCCGGTAGCAAACAAGTGGACCGCCGGTCCCAATAAGAACGATGCCAGCTCAGAGGAAACCTGGACGTTGTTGCCGGACCAAACTGTCCTTGTCGCCGAGTGCTCGAACCATCCGGCGGCGGAGAAATACGTGGCCGCAGCCAATACCTGGGTAAGCGCCGGCTCGATACCGGCCGGCCACGATCTGGTGCAATCGTCCATTGGCTCTTCCAACGAAATTGGCCCGGCCATTCTGATGCCCGACGGACGTGTGTTTGCTATCGGCGCTTCCGGACATACTGCGCTCTATACCATGCCGCCAATAGCCAACCAGAAAGGCTCGTGGGCCCCAGGCCCTGACTTCCCGAAAGACGGCTCGGGAAATTTATATGAGGCCTTTGACGCGCCTGCCGTCCTGTTGCCAAGCGGCAATGTATTTTGTCTAGCCGGGCCGATCCACAACGACGGCTGGGCAGGCGACCCATGTCACTGCTACGAATTCGACGGCAGCTCGCTCAACCCGGCGCCCGACCCGCCAAACGCTTCAGGGAAGGAAACCTGGGAGTGTCGCATGTTGCTGTTGCCGACGGGAGAAGTTCTGCTTTCGGCACGCAGCAATGACATTCGCGTCTATCAGCCGGACGGCTCGCCCGATCCCACATGGGCTCCTGAAATCACCAGTTGCCCAGCTACCGTGCGAGCGGGATTCACTTACACCCTGAAAGGCCGCCAAATTAACGGGCTGTCGCAGGCCAACAGCTACGGCGACGACGCCACCATGGCGACGAACTTTCCGCTCGTCCGCATCACCAACAACGCTACGGGCAACCTGGTCTATTGCCGTACTCACAGTTTCTCCACCATGGCGGTCGCAACCGGGAACGTCGTGCATTCGGCGCAATTTGATGTGCCGTCTTCGATAGGAACCGGGCCATCTACGTTGTGCGTCATCGTGAACGGCATCTCCACATGCACCAGTGTTTATGTGGGCTTCAAGATCTGGAAAGAAATCAAGTGGGAGATCAAAGAGAACCTCAAAGAGAACATCAAGGTCGAGGTCGATGTGATCGGGAAGCAACCGATCAGCGACATTCCCAAGCTGAAGGACAATGAGGGCGATCCCTGGCAGTGGTGGCAGTACGTGGTCGATCCTGGCTGGCTTCAGGCCGTACAGCTGATCGCGAAGACCACCGACCAGTTGCAGCAGGAAGTCGCGGAGCTCCGTTCCTTCATTCGCAAAGAAGAGCGTCCAGACGTGGGAGCTGCGGCGCTGAAGGGAGTGCCAACCGGAACTCCGAAGAAGTCTTCGCCGAAGAAAGAGGAGAAGAAAGAGGGCAGGAAAGGCAAGTCGAAAGGCCGGAGGTAATTCCGCTTGATAGTCGTGGTGGGGAGCCGTCACGACCGAAGCGCCGTTGATTTGGTGTCCGGGTGGGCTCGCTACAAAGCGGCCCTGCTCACCTGCGAGGACCTCTCCACGCCCGGCTGGGAGTTGCGGCTGCCCGATCGCTCCGGTTCTCGGGCGGTTGTAAGCGGTCAGATCGTTCACGAAGACGACTTTCGCGGAGTGCTTATAAGGCGACCCTGCATCCTCGATACCGAACTACTGCACATCGGCGCCAGCGACCGTGAATTCGTGACTGCGGAAATGAATGCGTTTCTGCTGGCATGGTTGGCCGGGTTGCGATGCCGTGTCCTCAACCGTCCCTCCGGCACCAGCCTGTGCGGGCCCGGTTGGCGGCCTATGCAGTGGACTCAGGCAGCGGCAGCCGCAGGTCTCGAGGTGGCTCCCTCGACTCAAAATGTTCCTGCGCGTCGCAAGCGAACATCACCCCGCGCTGAAGCACCACCGCCGATCGAAGTAACCGTCGTCGGCAGCCTGTCCTTCGGCGCTCCCAATGACAATTACGCCGACGCCGCTCTCCGCCTGTCCTCCTACGTGCATATTCCGCTTCTTGCCGTGCGCTTTGCAGGTGGAGGCAGCACTCCTGTCTTTTCCGCAGCCACTGCCATGCCCAGCCTGCGGGACCCGGCCGTCGCCCAGGCGACGTGCGAATACCTGACGGCCGAGTCCGTCCCCGCTTGAGTCACCATGGTCCTGCTCTGGGGCATCTCTTCAGACGGTCCATTTGCAGCCGTGCGCGACGAACTGCAGCGCATTGGCGTGGCTAACCGATTCCTCGACCAGCAGACCTTGTTGCGGTCCAAAATTTCCCTGTCGTTCGAGGGCGTTCCCGGCGGAACACTGACAACTCCCGACTGGTCCGCCGACCTCTCCGCCTTCACGGCGATTTACCTCCGGCCGTATGACCCACGCCGTCTGGCCGCACTAAGCGGCCTCAAGCCCGACAGCCCGCGCAAGCTTCGCGCCTTAGTCTTCGAAGACACTCTCACCTGCTGGCTGGAGATCACATCCGCACGCGTCGTCAACCGCCCGTCCGCGATGGCGTCGAACAACTCCAAACCGTACCAGTTGAGTTTGATTCACAGTCACGGTTTCGCTGTGCCCGAGACACTCGTGACGACCGACCCCGCGGCCGCTCTCGCCTTCTGGGAGCGGCATGGCACTGCGGTCTATAAGTCGGTGTCCGGTGTTCGCAGCATCGTCACGCAATTACGAGACGAGCATCGCCAGCGATTACAGGATGTCGCGCACTGTCCCACGCAATTTCAACAATTTATCAGCGGCTCCGACTTTCGCATCCATGTCGTCGGAGACGAGGTGTTTGGCTGCGAAATCCGCTCTGGCGCCGACGACTATCGTTATCCCGATCGTCAAGGGGCCAATGTGGAAGTCAGTTCCTACGATGTCCCACCCGAATTAGCTGAACGTTGCCGCAAACTGGCAGCATCGCTGAACCTGCCCGTGGCAGGCCTCGATCTACGCCTTGCCGACTCGGGAAACTGCTTCTGCTTCGAGGTAAATCCGTCGCCAGGATTCAGCTTCTACGAAGAAGCCACGGGACAACCCATCGCCAATGCCGTGGCCAGGCTCCTCGCTAGCGCTGGTGAATAACAATCCGTCGGATGCCGCTCACAATCGGGGTGCGGGTGCCCGACACAAGCCCAGTATTGGCTTGTGTTGGTCTTTGCGCAACAAGCTGAGTGCCCCGCCGCCCTCATCGCCCTCTTTTGGCGGGGTGGGAGCGTCCGCTCGAGCGAAGCGGTTCTCTGCCGATCCGGCGATTGCGTCATAATCGGTACATATCTTCTTTCGTTCAGGAGCGACCTGCCAGTTACATGACTGATTCAACCGCAAGAATCTACCAAGGTGTCACCGTGCGCGGATTGCCCGTGCGGGTCGAACTGCAGTGGCCCTTTCACCGCTCCGAAGGCGGCAGCGACTGGTACGTCGTGCACGGCCGGCTCTGGCTGGCCGATGGCGGCGATCTCCACGCCGACATCGCTCTCAATCTTTCCGAGAGCATCAACGAAGTGCTGCCCTCTCGCGACGGCGAGCTGGCCTTCTGGGTCGCGGTAAACACCGCGCGCAAAGCCCTCGACGACAAGCAGCTGCAACTGCTGAAGTCAGGCAAGCGCCAGCCGGTTCCCGTTTCCAGCCGTTGTTACAGCTTGCGGCAAAAGCAGTTTACCTTCTGGCACATTAAGCCCGAGGAACCGGTAGATTTCGTCGCTTGCAAGGTCTTCTGGGCGGGGGGCATCGAGCGCCAACCTGTGCTCATCGCCGATCCGTGCGACGCCCTGTACCTCGAAGCCGCCGACCCACAAATGAAAGACAAACTCGTTGCCGCCGCAGAGAAGCTCGCTCAGAACGGCCTCGTCGAAATCTCTGGCGATCACGCGCGCGCGACTGACGCTCTCGCCGCCCGCGGGGAAGAATTCCACGCGGCCAAAGAGAAGGCACTCGACAACCTCCACGCCAAGCACGCCTTCGAGCGCGCGTAGACGAATTAGGAAACACAGAGCTGGCTTCGCGAGCACTTCACGGTTTCATTGACCACCAGCCACTAATAGCTGATTGCTGATTGCTAACTGCCACCGCTAATTGCTGTAAACTTCCGCTGTACACCCGTAAAGGAGGCCACCCCATGAAGAAACAACTATGGCTCGTGTTCGGAATCGTTGGATTGCTGCTCTGCCTCTCAACCACCCCGGTAGAGGCGCAAACGTCCTCTAGTTCATCTGCTTCCAGCTCATCCTCATCCGACACCTCAACCGCGAAGAAGAAGAAATCGAAAAACGACGTCGAGAGGGCCGCCGATGCAACTGCTGATACCACCAAAAAAGCAGCCAAGAAAACCAAGGAAGGAGCAGAGAAGGCGACCGACGCGACCGTCGACACTTCAAAGAAGGCGGCCAGCGAGACCAAGAAAGGCGCGGTGAAGGCCACTGATGCCACGGTTGACACAACTAAGAAGGCTGTCGATGCGACAGTTGATACCTCGAAAAAGGCAGGCACAGAGACCAAGAAGGGCGCCGTCAAGGCCACCGACGCGACCGTCGACACCACCAAGCAAACCAGCAACGCTACTGTCGACGCGACGAAGAAAGGTGCGACTGCGACCACGGATACGACCAAGAGAGCAGCCGATGCCACCGCCGACGCCACTAAGACGACTGCTCATAAAGTCACGGGCAAGCCTGCAGCCGGCCCGCCTCCGCAAAAGGGCATGGTGTGGGTGAATACCGCCAGCGGCACCTATCACCAGGAAGGCAGCCGCTGGTACGGCAATACCAAACAAGGCAAGTACATGAGCGAGGCTGACGCCCAGAAAGCTGGTTACAAACCCGCTAAAGGCAACCAGTAGGCCATCATAGTCCCACAATGTGGGACAATGATATGGAAGTCGGATAAGGGTGCAGCGCCGCTTCAGCGTCTGTCCCCGACCGGGTGCGACTTACTGATCACAAATTACTTCCTCCGTGTTCGAAACCTGCCTTGCGCGAAGTCGAGGGTGCCTCCGTGGTGAAAAGGATTTCGGGCAAACAGCGCTCCCACCCCGTGCTACTCTGTCCGTCTCTCAGGAACCTTCTCGTGCGCTTGTTGCTTACTCTCGCCATCCTCGCCGTCAACCTCGCTGCCCAGAGCAAAACCATCGCCGAGCGCCTCGGCTATCCCGCCGACGCCAAGCTGGTCATCATTCATGCCGACGACCTCGCCGTGGCCCACTCCGAAGACGCCGCCAGCTTCACAGCCCTCGACAAGCGTTCTGTCTCCTCCGCCAGCATCATGGTTCCGTGTCCGTGGCTCACCGAGGTTGCTGAGTATGCCAAGGCGCACCCAGAAGCGGATCTCGGCCTGCACCTCACTCTCACCAGCGAATGGAAGACATATCGCTGGGGCAGTGTTGCCTCCAGTGATACGGTGCCCAGCCTGTTCAATCCAGCGGGCACACTCTTCTCCACCACTGCGGAGGCGGTCCAGCACGACAAGCCTGCCGACGCCGAGCGTGAAATACGCGCCCAAGTCGAGCGCGCCATGGCGGTTGGTATTCATCCCACACACCTCGACAGTCACATGGGCGTGCTCTTCGCAACGACCGAGCTCTATGCCGTCTACGTGAAGGTAGCGCATGAATATCATTTGCCGTTCATCGCCATGAAGGACGCGGTCCAGCGGCTCCAAGCCCAGTCGCTGCTCTCCCCCAGCGATGTGTTCTTCGACAATGTTGTCATCGCCGGACCGGATGTGAAGCCCGACCAGTGGAAGAGCTTCTACCTCAACGCCATCAAGAACCTCACGCCGGGCCTGACATACCTGATCGTGCACCTGGCGTATGACGACACCGAATCGCGCGCCATCATGGGACAGAATGACGACTACGGTGCGGCGTGGCGCCAGCGCGACTTCGACATCGTCACCAGCGCTGAGTTTCAGCAGGCCCTGCGCGACAACCACATCATGGTGATTCGCTGGCGCGACCTGCAGAAGCTGGCAAATCAGCAATAGGCGGAAGCACCATGTGCCCCGTTCCAGCAGCCTACCTTGGCCGCTTGAGCGGAGGTTTTCCTCACCCACCTGAACCTCAGCTTGGTTGCGGAACCGGCTTACCCGGCATCTAACCCTTTTCTTACAGCATGTTCCAGTACTCCCACTACGACCGGCTCAATGGCTCTACAGGCGCTGCTTGCGTCCCAGATCTTTCTTGCTGTTTCCGGAGTCGGCTCCGCCCTTCCCCAAACTGTCCGCGATTACCCTCTCATCCACAAAGACGCCTCAGAGTTCACGGTTGGCTACACCGAGCACGGGATGCGCGGCGGCCCGACGCTTCTCTCCGAAGCCGCCTTTCGCTACGGAATTGTTTTAACCGATCCGATGGGCAAGGGTGCATTCCGCGGCAACCTCGAGTACACCGTGGACTGGCTCCCTGCAATCGTCCTCACAAAACCCAAGGTCGTCTACGGCGCTGGCGCGGCGCCTCATTCGGTCTGCGATGGCCTGCCGGGCCACCTGCGACTGCATCCTTACGGCAAACTCGTGATGGGCGGAGTGCTCAGCACCGGCAACATCCCTCCCCGAGACACCCTGCGCCCCTCCACTCGAGTCACTTCTTTTGTGCTCGTTGATGGATGCGCCTTTTCTTGGCGTGGTTGGTTTGTCCTCTGACAACTCATCACTGACAGCTTCGCTCACTTTCTACCGTCTGGTTCCGCTAGTCCCCGCTCCGCGATGCTCTCTAAGTAATCAAACCCACGTTGCTTACCGGTTAAATTTCCGCGAATACTCTACTCACTCCGGTTCCCGCACGCCAAGTCCGCCTTAAATGACTTAGACTGCTGGCACTTTCCTGGGAGGTGAGTTTCGATGCCGTGTTCTGTGGATGTTCTGCGTCGTGCACCGCTGTTTTCCAACATGGACGACGATGAGCTCAAGGTCCTGTCGGAGCAGGTTGAGCTGAAACGCTTCGCTCTTCATCAAAAGATCTTTCGCATTGGCGATCCCGCCGAGCGCGCCTATAT
>DASRAA010000071.1:0-11363 GCA_035638375.1 Binatia bacterium
GCTCGAACCTCGCCACTGCTTTCTTACGCTCCAGCAGTTCCAGCACATTCCCGTTGATTTGGTAGGAACCGGTCGCAGTCAGCGCTTCATTGAACTCCTGCTCCTGTTTCATCAGCGGTTCGGGGCATGCCATCAACGTCGCCGCACCACCCAGAAGCTGTAACGAGTTACCGCTCAATTGAAAGGTCCCCGAGATCCTGTTGCACCCCGATGAGCCGAAATAATTCGTCGCCGTCGGGTCCAGATAGATGTAGGCCGGATTGTTGCTCGCCGGAGTCACGACTTTTCCATGTAATTCGGTTAGCATCCAGTACGTTCCTCGTAGCCCGCCAGCGGCAAGCTTCGCGGCAGTGGGTGCACCTCCCACTGGCTTCAGCACGAGTGCAACCGTATTAGGCGCTCCATTGGTCAGCACCAGATAAGCCTGCGTAGTTGTGAATAGCAACTTGTCGCCTGACTTGATCGTGGCCCTCACCACGTATCGATGCGACGGATTCACGTCCTTCAATGAGTAGGGAAGCTGAAACGATATCGGCACCTGTTGGCCTGCTGCCGAGAACATGTTGTCGGCGACCAGCTTTGCCGGAGCATCCGCCAGCGTCACATCTTCGAGGCGAACGTTAATCGCCGCATTCGAAGGCAACGCCATGCGCGCCTGATAGGTTACCGTGCCCGTGATCACAGGAGACGCACTGCCCGAACTGCCCGACTGCGCGAATCCAAATAAGCAAAGCGCAAATACGGCAGACACGAAAAGCAAAACGCTGCGCGCACCAACCATGGACGGCGCCTCCTATTGCAATTCTGAGAATCGATGCAGAGAGCCTAACACGAGTAAACAGGCTGCGAAAAAAACTCGGGTTTGTGAGTGTTTTGTATCACGGCACGGCTTCAGCCGTGCCGAAGGAGCCCTCTATTTTTCCACCCCGAAGGGCTGTCTTCCCGAGGCCTTGAAGACGCACATTTCAAACTGCACTCCCTATCGTTGACCGAATCAATCCATGTCACGTAGGCTGGTGAGTCCACTTTGGTGTCAAAAGAATCATGAGAACTATGGAATTAGCGTCACTTCGCGTGGCCGAGGAAATTACTGAGCTAGTCGGGGAGACGCCAGTCTTGCACTTGCGCAAGCTTGTTCCGGCCAATGCCGCCGACATTTATGCAAAGCTGGAATATCTGAACCCCGGCGGCAGCATCAAAGACCGCGCTGCACTAGGCATGATCGAGCGCGCGGAGAAGGACGGCCGCCTGCAGCCTGGGGCGACGATCTTTGAGGCCACTGCCGGCAACACGGGTGTTGGTCTTGCGCTGATTGGCTGTACTCGCGGGTATAAGGTCGTGCTCGCGGTGCCGGAAAAGTTTTCGCAAGAGAAAGCCGAGTTGATGGCAGCACTGGGTGCCGAAGTCATTCGCACGCCTGACTCTGAAGGTATGGAAGGCGCCATCCGCTATGTCAAGGACCGGGCCATTAAGACACCGAACTCCTTTGTAGCTGCACAGTTCGAGAACCTAGACAACCCCCAGTTCCATTACGAAACCACGGCTCGCGAACTCTACGAGCAGATGCAAGGGCGCGTCGACGCATTGGTGCTCGGCGTCGGAACCGGTGGAACTTTCAGCGGGGTGGTTCGCTATTTCAAGGAACGCAATCCGCAAGTTCTTGCGATCGTCGCAGATACCGAGGGATCAGTCCTGGGCGGCGGCGCTCCAGGTCCGCATGCGGTTGAAGGCATTGGGGCTAGCTTCGTTCCCAAGACGTTTGACGGCTCGCTGGTCGACGAAATTATTGTCGTCAGCGATCACGATGCATTCGACACGGTCAAAAAGCTGGCCGCGATCGAAGGCCTGCTCGCAGGCTCCAGTGCAGGAACCAACGTATTTGCTTCCCTAGAGATATCCAAGCGCCTTGGCCCCGGCAAGCGGGTAGCAACCATCATCCCCGATTCGGCAGAGCGCTATCTGTCGAAGAACATCTTCCATTTCAACGACCAGAAAGAAGATCGCCCGAAATCGGATGGGCCCGCAGGCTCCACTCCCAACGGGCAACCGAAGGAATGACGGCCAGGAAAGCAGGTTTTGCCACCCGGGCGATTCACATTGGGAATGAACCCGATCCCTCCACGGGTGCAGTCGCACCACCCATTTTCGCGACCTCGACGTACGCTCAGGAAGAGCTTGGCAAGACCAAAGGTTATGACTACTCCCGCGCTGGTAATCCAACCCGAACTCGCTTGGAAGAGAACCTAGCATCACTGGAGGGTGGCACGGCGGCGCGGGTGTTTTCCAGTGGAATGGCAGCCGTTTCGGCCCTCGGCAGCCTGATGAAAGCCGGCGAGCACATCGTTGCTTCCGACAACCTGTATGGTGGCGTGCCCCGTCTCTTCAACCAGGTCCTCGCAAACTTTGGCCTCGAGTTCACCTACGTCAACACCGCCGACCCGCGCAATGTCGCCAACGCGATTCGCAAGAACACGCGCTTTACTTACCTGGAAACGCCCACCAACCCCCTGATGGGGCTCACCGACATCACTGCAGTCAGCGAAATCGCGCACCGCCGAAACTGCCAGGTGGTCGTCGATAACACCTTCATGTCGCCTTATTTCCAGAAACCTCTTGCTCTGGGTGCCGACATAGTGCTGCACTCCACCACGAAATTTCTCAATGGACATAGCGACGGCATCGGCGGCGTACTGGTATGCAGTACGGCCGAGCAGGCTGAGAAACTGGCCTTCGTACAGAAGGCGGTTGGGGCCATTTTGTCACCGTTTGAGTGTTGGCTGGTTCTTCGCGGAGTGAAGACCTTGGCTGCTCGCATGAAGCAACATGACGAGAATGGGCGCGTGATCGCCGATTTCCTGAGCCGCCATCGAAAGGTCAAGCGCGTCTTCTATCCGGGACTGAAAAGCCATCCGCAATACCAGCTTGCCTGTCGGCAAATGTCCGGCTTCGGTGCACTCATCACCTTCGAAACCGGCTCACTTGCCAACGCGAAGAAGCTCCTGAAGCGGGTTAAGGTTTGCACCATGGGCGAATCGCTCGGTGGAGTCGAGACGCTCATCTCGCATCCTGCATCAATGACCCACGTAGCCATCGGCGCCGAGGGCCGCAAGAAAATCGGCCTCACCGACGGCATGGTGCGTATTTCCGTGGGGATCGAAGACGTCGAAGATCTGATCGCCGACCTCGATCAGGCTTTGGCCGCAATCTAGCGTCGATAAAACTTTAATCGATACCTAAGTAAGCTTGGGCAACTCGTCCTATTTTGGGAACCCGTAAGAATCAATCTGCTGCCCAATCTGACACTACTCGAACATCCGGGTGGCGCCTTCTTCCAGCACGCAGACGCTATCGGCGATTCCGAGCTGCTGGGCGGCGTGGAGCAGGCGGGGCACCGGCTCATCCACCGGTTCATAAGACAAGCGGAAGGTTCCGTAATGCATCGGAACCATCCAGAGCGATCCCAGATCGCGGAAAGCCTGCAAAGCGTCCTCAGGGCTGGTGTGGACGTTGCGGAACGATGCCGGATAGTATGCGCCGATGGGCAGCAGGGCCAGTTCGGGTCGCAACCGGGCGCCAATTTGGGAGAAACCCTCAAAGTACGCCGTGTCGCCGGCGTGATATAGAGAATGCTTGGCCGAACGCAAGACGTATCCACCATAGCCGCGATGGACGTCGCGAAATACGCGGGCTCCCCAATGACGAGAGGGAACGTGCGTGATCTCAATGGTTCCGAGCTGGAAGCTTTGCCACCATTCCAGCTCGACGACACGCGAGAACCCCAGATCGCCAACCAGGTCGCGCAAATGCTGTGGCACAACGATTATGGGACGCTTTCCTGACTTGCGGCGCGTTAAGCGAGCGATAGTTCGCAGAGAGGGGCGGTGCAAGTGGTCGAAGTGAGCGTGCGTGACCAGGACGGCATCAATGGGAGGCAGGTCGCGCACGCGAAGCCCGGGACGGCGGAGCCGCTTCAGAATGAAGATCCATTTTGCAAAGTTGGGATCAATGACCAGATTCTTGCCGCCCATCTGGATGAGAAAGCTGGAATGCCCGATGAAGGTGACTCCCAGTTGCTGGCGAGCGGCCATGACCGGCTTACGTGGCGAGCCGCTGCGCGGTGTCATGGCCGAGCGACCTACTAACCTGCCGAATTGACGGGCTTTTCTACGGAGTGAAGAAGAAATCATTGCCTCCCATTGGACGCAAGAAACCGACTGGGCGATTCGATCGCAACCAAATTTGCCAAAGGCTGGCAAATTTGGGCCACCACGTCTTCTGTGATTCCTGTGATTGGATTCCTTGACCTGCCCGAACATGTCAGCTTAAATCGAAAGTAGGTGCAAAGGAGAGACGCATGCGAATCGCATTTCTCGGTCTTGGGATCATGGGGCGACCCATGGCCGCCAACCTCGTGAAGGCGGGCCATGAAGTTTCCGTCTGGAACCGTAGCGCACGTCAGCATGTGGACGGAGCGCGTACTGCTGTTTCTCCCGCTGATGCTGCCCGAGACGCTGATGTGGTTTGGATGTGCGTAGCCGATACTGCGGCGGTCGAGCGTGTTGTCTTCTCTCCCGACGGTGTTGACCAGGCGTTGCGCGAAGGCATGGTCATTGCCGACTCCAGCACCATCTCTCCTTCCGCGACGGTGAAATTCGCGCAACGCGTCGCCGAAAAAGGCGTGCAATGGATCGACGCGCCGGTGACGGGCTCGAAAATCGGCGCCGAAAACGGCCAGCTTATCTTCATTGTTGGCGGGCCGGTGCAGACTGTAACTTCGATAGAGCCGCTGTTCAAGGCGATGGGCAAGACCGTGATCCACGTTGGCGACACAGGGAAGGGCCAATCGGCCAAAATCTGCATGAATCTGCAGATCGCGATGATCTACGAGGGTTTTGCCGAGGGCCTTACCCTGGCGCGCAAGCTGGGCGTGGAACCGCAAAAGATGGTCGAGTTGGTGCAGGCATCGATGATCCGCTCCGGGGTGGTAGATTACAAAGCACCCTTTGTATTGCGTCACGACTACTCGCCGAATTTTCCCCTTCGCCTGATGCACAAAGATATCCACCTGCTGCTCGATACTGCCAAAGAAGCGCGCGTGAAGCTGCCGGGATTGGAAACGGTGGATGAGATCTACGAGCTCTCCAGCGAGGAAGGCTGGGACGATCTCGACTATGCTGCGACGATTCAGTTGCTGGAGAGGTGGGCGGGGATTGGGAAGTGACTAACCTAAGGTGGCTAGCGGCTAGAGAGCTTGATTGACCCGGGAGCTGCGGGCTGGGCAAATGTCAGGCGGTTCGGGTCGCCCGGCTCGATGTTGTTTCGCTCGAAAGCCGCTTTGATGCGGCGCTGGAGCTCTCGCCGCACGGCATCCTGAGAGTTGGGCCGCGTTTTTACGGTCAGCAGGTATTCCACGCTGCTTCCACTCACTCTATCGACGCCCAGCACCTGGGGCTGCGCAACCAGCATTCTGCTGAAGGCGGGATCAGCAGCCAGTTCTTCGGTAGTTGCCTTTAGCAAATCGATCACCTTGTCGCTCGGCGCCGCGAACACTGCTGAGACGCGCAGAATTAGCTGTGTCCAGTCGCGCGTAAGGTTGCTGACAACTTTGATTTCGTTGCTGGGTACGGTGTGAACTGTGCCGTCGAAGTCGCGCAGGACTGTTCGACGCAGCGTAACGTTTTCCACCACTCCCTGTACTCCGGCGATTTTTACAGTGTCGCCAATGTCGTACTGGTTCTCGGCAAGGATGAAGAAACCGTTGATGAAGTCTTTGACCAGCGTCTGAGCACCGAAGCCTATCGCGAGACCAGCCACACCCGCGCTCGCCAGCAGCGGCCCCATGTTGACCCCGAGGAGCGCGAGGATCTGCATGGCTGCGATCGAGGTGATGACGAGGATACCTACGCTGTAGGAGACGCCCGAGAGGGTACGAAATTGCCCCGAGCGAATCGCGGATGGGTGGTTGCGTTCTGCAAGGCTGGCCAGGTGCCGCGAAACCAACTTCAAGAGGCGCGTCAAGATGAAGGCAACGATGAGGACGGCGATAATCTTAGGGACCGTGTAGCGGAGAAAATCGAACGCATCATCGCCCCAATCGTTGAGGACTTTTACCATCCGCTCAGCAGTGTGGGGCGCTAGCCAGGAGAAGCTGCTCGTAAGAGTTGGCATGAGTGGAGCGATTATAGCAACGCGGTGGAAGGCATTAAGGGCGAGGCCGAAGCCGTGCTCTTTCAAAACTCATGCTTCTGAGATAGCTTCTAGCAAGGCCGGAGCCTGTTTCATGACCAAAACCATACGAAATCTGCTTTTTATGATTGCACTCACGGTATTCATACTTCCCGCCACCCCAGCCTTCGGCCAAGGGAACATGCAGATACCCCAAGGCCCACAGCAGCAGCAGAAGGAGGATCCGTTCAGCGCGGAGCAAAAGCGGGAGATCGCCAAACAACAGAATGTGCAGCGTCAAGAGGAGCTGCGGAAGGACACTGACAAGTTGTTGGAACTGGCGACAGAGTTGAAGCAGTATGTGGACAAGAGCAACGAGAATGTCCTTTCGATGAATGTGGTGAAGAAGGCCGAACAGATTGAGAAGCTGGCCAAGTCGGTCAGGGAGAAGATGAAGGGGCAATAGCGGCAACCAGCAGCTAGCAAACCAGCTTTTCGTCGCGGCCCCACCCCATCGGGGCGATAAGGGTGGGGCACTCTCTCCGAAAAAGGGAAAGAATGGGCGCCGATCAACAGCGACAGCTACCCTGCCTTTACGATTCGCATGCCGTAGAATGAGCGGACCACGAAGACAAACGAGACTATGAAGAACACCAGCGCTAGTCCGCGCCCGAGTTTACTCCCGTGCGTGGCCGTCAACTGAACAGCCAACTCCACAGCCAGCAATCCGAATAGGGTCGTGAATTTGATGATCGGGTTCATGGCCAC
Source organism: Binatia bacterium (assembly GCA_035638375.1). Lineage (GTDB taxonomy): Bacteria > Acidobacteriota > Terriglobia > Terriglobales > Acidobacteriaceae > DASRAA01. The sequence continues at coordinate 6,934 of DASRAA010000071.1, forward strand.
CGAAGAGGTGTCCTTGAACGGATCGCCGACGGTGTCGCCCACTACGGTTGCATCATGCAGCGGAGTGCCTTTCTGCTTCAGCTCGACTTCGACTATCTTCTTAGCATTGTCCCAGGCGCCGCCTGCGTTAGCCATGAACATCGCCTGGTAGAGGCCGAAGGCGGCAATCGAAATCAGGTAACCGATGAAAAAGAACGGCTCGACGAAGGCGAAGGCAAGGGTCACGAAGAAGACGGCGAGGAAGATGTTGAACATGCCCTTCTGGGCGTAACGCGTGCAGATTTCCACGACCTTCTTGCTGTCTTCGACCGAGGCCTTCTCGACGCCTTCAAGACGGATGTTCGCCTTGATGAACTCGACCGCACGATACGCTCCCGTGGTGACCGCCTGCGTGGAAGCGCCTGTGAACCAGTAGATGATGGCGCCACCGCTGATCAAGCCGAGCACGAATGGTGCGTGCAGCAGCGAGAGGTTCTCCTGACCGTGCGTTAAGCCACCGGTCAGCGCCATGATGATGGAGAAAATCATGGTCGTGGCACCGACGACTGCGGTGCCGATGAGCACCGGCTTGGCGGTGGCCTTGAAGGTGTTGCCTGCGCCGTCATTGGCTTCCAACAGATGCTTGGCGCGATCGAAGTTCACATCGATGTTGAAGTCCTTCTTCAGTTCGGCTTCGATATTGGGCACTTGCTCGATCAGCGAAAGCTCGTACACAGACTGGGCGTTGTCGGTGACGGGACCGTACGAGTCGACCGCGATGGTGACTGGACCCATGCCCAGAAAACCGAATGCGACCAGACCAAACGCAAACACAGCAGGGGCCAGCATAAGATTGCCGAGACCCATGGTGCTGACGAGGTAGCCGATAGCCATCAGCACAACCATGGTCAAGCCGAGATAGTAGTCGGAGAAATTGCCGGCGACGAATCCGGAGAGAATGTCGAGCGACGCGCCGCCTTCCTCGGCAGAAATGACGACTTCCTTCACGTGTCTGGATTCGACGGAGGTAAATACTTTCACAAGCTCGGGGATGATCGCGCCTGCTAGGGTTCCGCACGAGATGATGATCGCCAGCTTCCACCACTGCGAGGTGTCGCCGGCGAGGTCGGGAACGATCAAATAGGAGACTATGAACGTAAGGACGATGGAGACGATCGAGGTGAGCCAAACCAGAGAGGTGAGGGGCGCCTCGAAGTTCATCTCATCAGCGTTGCCGTAGCGCGCCTTGGCCACGGCTTCATTGAGGAAGTAGGCCACGCTGCTGGAAACCAGCATCATGACGCGCATGACGAAGATCCAAACCAGGAGCTGAACCTGGACTATGGGATTGGGCACGCCCAGAAGGATGAAAGTAATCAGGGCTACGCCGGTAACGCCGTAGGTTTCGAATCCGTCGGCGCTGGGGCCCACCGAGTCGCCTGCGTTGTCCCCGGTACAGTCGGCGATTACGCCCGGATTGCGGGCGTCGTCTTCCTTGATCTTGAAGACGATCTTCATCAGGTCGGAGCCGATATCGGCAATCTTCGTGAAGATGCCACCGGCGATACGGAGAGCAGCCGCGCCCAGCGACTCACCGATAGCGAATCCGATGAAGCAGGGCCCCGAGTAATTGCCCGGTACGAACAGGAGAATGCAGAGCATAATCAGCAGCTCGACTGAAATCAGCATCATGCCGATGCTCATGCCGGCGCGAAGGGGAATCGAGTAAAGCGGATAGGGCTTGCCTCCTAGGCCGGCAAAGGCAGTGCGGGAATTGGCGAAGGTGTTGACGCGAATACCGAACCAGGCAACGCCGTAGCTTCCGAGAATTCCAACAATGCTAAACGCCAGGATGATTGGCAGGGTTACACCCACGGGACTGATCGGCCTGAGCCATCCGAAGTAAGCCAAAATGACAACCGCGATGAAGGCCCACAGGAGCATTAAGAACTTACCCTGGGTTACCACGTAGGTCTTGCAGGTTTCGTATATAAGCTCGGAAATTTCGCGCATTGAGCGATGGACCGGCAGCTTTTTGAGCTGCATATAGATGGCCAGTCCGAAGAGCAATCCGAAGACGCAGAAGAGAATGCCGATGAGCAGCAGGTTGTGACCGGTCACACCGAAGAAGCTGACTGTGGAGAGGTCGGGGACCCGGAGTGTCGCCTCGCCGCCTGCAGCTTCACCGGGTTGGGCCAGCGCGGTCGAGCAACTTACCAGGGCCAGGGCGGCCAGTGCGGCGAAGACTCTGGCCGACTGGAAGATGTTTGTGGTTACAGTCGATAGTCGCCCAGGAGTGGCGAGCCAGCGATACATAAGATTCCTCCGAGGACCAGTCATTAGGGTTGCTAGGTGCTGATCCCTTGAATTGTCCAAACGCTATTCTTTTCCACTGCGGTCGTACGCCACGAGATGCAATATATGACTCCAGAGTTCATCCAGCAGGCGAGGCGACAGCTCCTTCCGGAGTTGCTGGAACCGCGAAATCGGCGTCGGCCGTCGGTTGACCTACACTCTTCCCGGAAACGCGCTTCCACTTCAAGACGGAAGTGTTGAGGTTTGGCCGCGTCGGGTGCACTTGCATTAGTCCTCCGGGCGATTTCTTTCCCAGATCGTGAATGCAGTACGAAGCGAGATTTTATAGCACGGCGAGAAAAGAACGGTCAATCGCAGGCGTCACTGTTGAAGGTGCGGCTCCCTATTCGGCGCGGTTTACGTGGATTCCTACTGCTTGCACGGGTTCGGCCACAACGCCCCGAATCGTCCAGAAATCGTGGGCGAGCTTGGGGTTGGTGATCAGCTTGTAGGGGATCCAGAAATGCCCCTTCTCCCCCCATTTCGGCCCCCAGGAGTTGCGCACCAGCACGGCTTTCTTGGCGTCGTCGTAACCGACAGCCATGACGGCATGACCGCCTCGGAACACCTCGCGCTCGGTGTCGGGTACGGGCATGATTCCCGAGCGTTTGACCGTATCGGTTTCGAAGCTGGAGTAGACAGAGATTCCGAAGACAATCGGTGAGCCGTTCGCCAGGCAGTGTTTGATGTGTTTCATTAAAACTACCGGCTTGTGTGTATGAGCGATACGGTGATACTCGAAGATCTTCTTCGTGGTGGCGGCGGCGAAGGCTTCTTTGAGGGGCCTCTTTTTGACGATCTTTGGGTCTTCCGAATATGGCCAAAGCCTCTCGTGGCAGACTCCGCGCTTGGCCACGGCCTTCAGTGCGTCGCGCAAGTACAGAACCGGAGTGAGTCCTTTCTGTCCACTGAGGGCGCGCTCATTGTAGAAGATGAAGAGCCGGGACGGATTGATGACGCGCACGCCTTGCAATCGTTGCTCATACGCAAAGGCGGCTGCCACCGCATGGGCCGTGCATGTGCCGATTCTTCCCTGGTTCCAGACCGGAGAGCACTTTGGGCGAAGATCGACGCGCTTCGGTAAAGGCTGACGCGCTTCCCGCACCGACATGGAGTAGACATAGTCGCGTTTGTCGGCGAGGTCCCGGGCAAGTAAATGGCGGTTTTGCATGAGAACGGATTCTGACAGGTTTACGTGCTATTGGGAAGTTCTTCGAGAAGATTCAGCGGATTGAGGCGCGAGGGGATCAGTTGTGACTAGAAGAGCTTCACACATTCGACGCGAACTTTTGACGCAGCGCCGCTTGCGCCGTTACAATAAAGCGTAGCTCAGCGCGATCGCGCTCAGATACTCCTCAGTAGCTCAATGGCAGAGCATCCGGCTGTTAACCGGAGGGTTGTAGGTTCGAGTCCTACCTGAGGAGCCATTCTTTCAGTAGGTTACGAATCTCCCCATGCCGTTTTCCATGCCGTTCATACGGTTTGCAGCGCAAGACCCACAATCTTGTTGTGCGCCTCTCGCATGTCCTCCGTTGCCGCGTCACCGTAGATGTTCATGGTGGTGCGGATGTCGGAATGCCGCATGAGTTTCTGTTGCACTCCAATCGGCGTCCCTATCGCGTCAATCCACATGCGATAAGAGTGCCGGAATGTGTGCGTGCCCATGTGACCAAGGCCCGCAGCTTCGCTTGCTCGGTCCAACTCGCGCCATACGCCGGTATAGGAGTACGGCAGTCTGCCGATCTTCAGAGGACTTGCAAAAATCCAATCGCTGTCCGCTGAAAATTCGGTAGCCTGTCTCCACACTTTGAGCCGGTCAAGCAATTCATCCGCGATAGCCAAGGACTTTCGGGACTCATCTGTCTTCACATCATCCACGTTGCGCTCAACGATGCCGCGCTCTACTCGGAGCAAGCTGTTGAGCCAATCCACGTCCGACCATCGCAGTGCAAGCGCCTCACTGATGCGGAGGCCAAAGCAGACGCAGACCAATGCTATCGTGCCGAACGGCTCCCTCAAGTGCGAGAGGAGCAAACGGAATTGCTCAACCGTAAGACTTCGGGGTTGGCGTCTCCGTTTGGACGCGCCCTTGACCG
>DASRAA010000072.1:0-8320 GCA_035638375.1 Binatia bacterium
TTCCCCGCAAGCGGTTGTAGCAAGTGTCGATAAAGGCTTCGATATTTTCCCGAAGCTGATTCAGCGCTGGCGCGCCGGCATGGGGCCGAACGGCTGGAGGAGGAACGAGGAACTGGGACCGCTGAGACGAACGGACATGAAGGCAGGAAGTAAGCTCGACCATAAAGAGCAATCGGTTACGTTGGTTACTTTTTAAATTTCATTGCAACCGTCCAACCTTGCAGCTGCTTCTACCATCAGTCGCAATTAGGAATTGTCTGGCCAGACCGACAAACTGCAGCTCTGGCGTGCTTACATGTCCGAACAGCAAAATCTCCAAAGTAATGACATTTTTGCAGCTATCGTACGCGATTCTGACGACGCCGTTTTTAGCCAAACCGTAGACGCAGTGATTACAAGTTGGAATCCTGCTGCTGAGCGAATGTATGGGTACGCCGCCAATGAAGTCATTGGTCAGCACGTGTCGATACTGCTTCCAACAAATCCACTTGATGACCTTAAGAACATTGTGTCCAAGATGGGCAAATCGCTGCATCACTATGAAACGGTTCGCCAACACAAGGACGGTCGTTTGATTGATGTCGCACTGACCATCTCCCCAATCCGCAACAAGCAAGGTCATATTGTAGGTGCTTCCACAATTGCTCGCGACATCACTGTACGGCGGCAAGCTGAGCGGAACCGGGAGGAGTGGATGTCTCACCTGGCCTACTATGATCCCGTCACCGGGCTTCCCAATCGCTTGTTATTTAAAGATCGGCTCGCACAAGCGCTTAGCGCGGCTCACAGACACCGTGACAGACTCGCCGTGGTGTTCATTGATCTTGATAACTTTAAGTCGGTTAACGACAGGCTGGGGCATGGTGTGGGAGACGCTCTTCTGAAGGCGATCGCGAATAGTTTAGTTACTTGTTTGCGAAGCAGCGATACCGTGAGCCGTTACGGCGGCGACGAATTCGTTATTCTCTTGCCCGAGATTAAGGGTACCGGGGACGCCGCCACCGCGGTCCAAAAGATCGCGACATCAATAGAAGCCGCTCACAGAATTGGGCTGCACGATCTGCGGGTTTCAGCCAGCATGGGAATCAGCATCTATCCTGATCATGGAAAAACTGAGGAAGTGCTACTGAACAACGCCGATGCTGCCATGTATCGAGCAAAGAGCGGTGGAGGCACTAAGTTCGAGTTCTCTGAGTAGTCGCTTCTTCGCGCCATATCACCACCCAAGCACTCTGTAGCGGTTAGCCGCCATCTGACGAATGCAGTGGATTGTTCCCGCAGTCGTGTGGAGAGCAGGTACATTCGGTTCTGCTGCAACTCCTCCAGTGAGATGCGCTTGCTGAGTAGCTTGTCCGCTCGGGCGTATCTGGCGGAATGTTCGACCATGCTTTAAAAAGGCGACCGGCGCTTGGGTTGCCTAAGCCTTGGCGAGGATACGAGTAACGACTTGGTCAATTTCTTCTTGTGTCGGATAGCTGCCGCATTCGTGAGTGCGAAAAGCCGCTACCGCTGCGTCGGCTGCGTCCACAGGTACATCGTATCCCGCAGTTGCAACTATTCGATTCCAGGCACAGCCGTTACAACGACAAAGAATTGTGCCACTTCGGCAAGATGGGGAAACTACTAACTCGCGGTGGTCTTTCATTGATCTTCCCCGACTAGGCGGAAGACGGCCTTTCTTGAGCGAACTCCGCCTACTCTATTTCTTTCCTTTGAGGTACGCAAATTTAGGGGGCTCGAGTCGCTATTTCCGCGAAAGTTGTCAAAGCTGCCTCGTGCCACCGCTTGCCCTCGCAAGATTCCGAATGCACACGGACGAGAGGGTATCATATTCGCTTTGTTCGGCCATCGGATTTGGTGTGGATATGACCATGCGTTTGAGTGCGCACGAGGGGGTGATTCGGGGGCGATGAAAGAGCGGTAGCGCGAGTAGGCCGGGTTTTGCGGGCAAATCGCGGACAAGAGTGGTTTTGTCCCGCGTATGAGCGGTCGTCCTCACATCCACAAAGATGCCGCGGCACGTAATCGGGCGTATCGCGAAAGGTAGCTGTTGGGTATTCGTTCGCGGCATTTGTACGGATGGCGGGAGCGGCCAAGAGGCGGCAAAAGCGGCACGGGTGAGGTGGAAGAAGTTAAATAATCACCAAGTTCTGGGTCAATGAAGAAAGCGAAACCGCGCTAGCAGAGAGGGCGCGCTACCCTCGCCGTTTATCCAGGGCGGCCTTGCGTTTCTCAATCTCTTCGTTGAGTCTTGCCGCATAGCAGGATTCGTGTACAGGCTCCCCACTGTCATTGCTCTTGCACTCCGCGAGGAGCACAGGCTTGCCGCAGATGGAGCATGGTACGGCAGTAGGACGTTGTTCCATGGCGCGCAGACCAACCAGAAAGCTAGGATTGACACGCTAAAACTATGCGGATTAGGAAATGACGACAAGAGAGCGAACGGCCTAGGGATGAATGACTGGAGAAGATAATGTAGTGAAAATGGACTTAAAGTTCATTGTCACCCGTGCTGCTTCAGAGTCCCATCAAGTGACTTGGATTTGCGGTTGCGATCTTACCACTGCAATCAGAGTGGCCGGATTTGTCCACTTCTGAACACCATGCTTAGATTGCGGACATTCCCTATCGCTTGGTCTTTATGGATCCGATGTGGCACCACCTTGCGATCAAGAGTTTCTGGCCCTTTCGAGACGGTCGAAGAATTGCTAGCGTACAGGGTAGACGGGTCTTGGTACGCTTCTCGAACGTGGGGAGGATGTCGTGGCTGCACACGACGTGGTTCTGTTGTAACGCGATGCCTCAGTATGGGTAAAAACCCGGGATTCATGGCGGTTGGAATGAATCATGGCGCCTCACGGCACGAGTGAGGAGGATACAGCGTGATTACCGAGTCGCTCCAGGATTTGCACTCTACGCTACGAAGTTTTCGCAACAGTCCAGGCTTCGCTGCGGTAACCATTCTCACTATCGCAGTCGGCATCGGCGCTAATACAACCGTCTTCAGTTGGCTGCGGTCGTTGCTCCTCAATCCGTTACCCCGAGCTGAGCAATCGGGACGGGTCGTGGCTATCGAGAACACTGCACCCAATGGCGAGCCAATCACCACTTCTTACCTCGACTTTCGCGATTTCCGCGACAATTTGCAGACACTTAATTTCGTAACCGCCTACCGCGGCTATGTGTTCTCGGTTGGCGATGCTCCCAACACGGAACGAGTATGGGGCGAAATGGCCTCGGGTAGCCTTTTCGACATGCTCAGGATCAAACCCGAAGCCGGCCGCTTCTTTTCCACCGAAGAACGCGACGATTCGCAGAATGCGCACGCCGTCATAGTGATCAGCCACAGCTACTGGAAATCTCACTACAACTCGAATCTTTCAGCGATTGGAAGCACTCTGCGGATCAACCGCACTCCGTTCACCATCATTGGGGTAGCGCCTGAAGGGTTCCATGGCGTCCATGCAGGGCTGGACTACGAGTTCTGGGTGCCGCTCACAATGTATGGCCAGCTTACTCACACCGGCGTATGGATGTTGAAAGACCGCAATACTCGCAACTTTATGCTGCTAGGCCGCCTGGCCCCGAACGCTACCATCGAGCAGGCGCGCGCCGAGGTGCAGGCTTTTGCCGATCGCATGGCGAAGGCCGATGCAGACTCAAATCTGGGCATCGGCGCGACGGTGCTCCCGGTGTGGCGATCGCACTTCAACACACAGGCTACCTTGCTCACTCCTGTAGCTATCCTGATGGGCACTGGGGGCGTGGTTCTGTTGATCGTCTGCGCCAATGTGGCCAACTTGCTGCTGGTTCGTGCCACCGGCCGCTTACGAGAATTTAGTGTCCGCTTAGCGCTAGGCGCTACGCCTGCGCGATTGATAGCCCAGCTTCTCACCGAGACTTTAGTTATGGCGCTTGCCGGTTTGCTGGGTGGTCTGGTGCTGGCGAGGTTCCTCGGCAGCGCCCTGCGTTGGCTTCTTCCCGACGTCGCCAGCCCCGCGATGCTAGCTCCGCCACTGGATGGCCAGGTTTTGGGCTTCACCGCCGGGTTGGCCGTCCTCGTCACAGTTCTTGCAGGTTTGGCTCCCGCTCTGCACGCGTCGCGGGCCAATATCAATGAGGAATTGAAGCAAGGTGGCCGCAGCGGAGTTCCAGGTATTCACGCGCACCAGCTGCGCGGACTCATGGTGATCTCCGAGATCGCTCTGGCAGTTGTCGCTTTGGTGGGCGCGGCCCTGTTCCTAGGGAGCTTTTGGGCTGCCCGCGCAATCGATCCGGGCTTTTCACCAAACGGTGTAGCGCTTGCCCAATTTGATTTTTCCACTGCCGGCTACGATGCCCAACGCACAGATAGCTTTTGTCGCCGCTTGCGCGAACGTCTCGAGCAACTGCCCGGAGTTATCGCCGTCAGTTACGACGATTCCGTGCCCCTCGGATTCCAGGGAGGAAACTGGGAAACACTGGAAGTGGAAGGATACGTGCCTGGGCGGAATGAGAACATGAAAATCTACCGCGACCTTGTCTCGCCAGGCTACTTCGATTCGATGAAGATTCCCCTACTCGAAGGCCGCGACTTCGATTGGCACGACGATCGCATGTCGCCGAGGGTCATGATTGTCAATCAGGAGTTCGTCCGGCGCTTCTTCGCAAAAGGCAACCCCTTAGGTCGTAAGGTGCATGGGTGGGGTGAGTGGTTCACCATCGTCGGGGTTGTGAAAGACAGCAAGTATCATCGCGTTACTGAGAATCCTCAGCCCTATTTCTACATTCCCATCCGTCAAATTTTCCGCCCAGAATATGGTCTGACGTTTCATGTGCGCACTTCCGGCTCGGTCAGTGAAGCCATTGCGGCCTTGCGACGTGAGACGGCAAACATTGATCCGGTGCTCACGATTTTCGACGCCGAGCCGATGATGGAATACATCGCTGCCTCGCTGTTTGGCACGAAGATCGCGGCGAGCCTTCTTGGCGCACTCAGCGCCGTCGGCCTTCTGTTGGCGGCAATGGGACTGTACAGCACACTGGCGTACTCCGTCGCGCAGCGCACCCGGGAATTTGGTATACGCCAAGCTCTGGGCGCTCAGCCACACCATATTCTGGGTTTGATACTTCGGGAAAGTGGCAGGCTGACCCTCTACGGAATGGCCGCCGGGCTGGTCTTAGCCGTCATCTCCACACGAGTCATTGCCAACCAAATCTACAGCATCAGCCCGCTCGACCCCCTAACGTATATCGGCGTTGGCATGCTGATGGTGGCAGTGGCGCTTGCGGCCAGCTACATCCCTGCGCGCCGTGCAAGGTGCGTCGATCCCATGGTGACGTTGCGGTACGAATGAGAGCGTTTTGCGGACCGAGCTCATGTGTGCGCAGAAAGCATGGCCAGTCACTCTTGCAACGACGTATTTTTACAGTTCCAAGGCCTGCTGCCACGACCTGAAAAATTGCGATGTGAACGCGCCAGGCGCGATTTCTTCAGGTCGAGCGCACGTTTCCCCCGGTCCGGCTTGACTCTGGACTGCACTCCAGATTTTAGAATAGCCTGTATATAGCGTAGGACCGGTGTGGACTCTAACACCACAACCTGCAAATCGCGTGACATCTTATCCAGCCGATGGCGTGTTTTCTTCCTGTATTGGCTTCCGGTTATTGCGATTTTCGTGACCGGACCTCTTGCCATCAGCAGCGGTTGGCGAACAGCCGTCTGGACTGTCGCGCTCGCGACAATGGGCGTTGCGTGTATTGTGAACGCGCTCCGCTGTGGGCGCGGGCACTGCTACCTCAGCGGCCCCTTCTTCCTTTTGATGGCCCTCGTCGCATTGTCATACGGTCTCGGCATCCTGCGTCTCGGTGAGAACGGTTGGAACCTGCTCGGCCTAATAACTCTGATCGGCGCCATCGCCCTGTGGTGCCTGCCCGAGATGTTTTTGGGGAAATATCGGTAACCAGCGGGGCGCGACCCGCCAGCGCGATGTTGTCGATTAGCGGGTGCGGCGCCAGCCGGGAGGACGCTTTTCCCTACTCAAGTGGCACCACCGCGATGTGCACCGATTCTACTTTCGCCGGGTCAGAAATCTTGCCATCGTCATAGTTGTCGATGCCTGTGTTGGCCATATAGTAAAACTTACTCCCGCGAATCGCACCTGTGGTTGGAGAACTCACCAATGGAGTTCCCTTTTCGAGAGTGTTTCTCGCTCGTACCTGCCGGCCATCCATTGAGAGGAACCAGCGCACTACCCGATATGTTCCGGCGGACTGAACCCCGATCAGGCTGTTCTTGTACCAGTAAAGGCCATCAATGCCGCACAGAGTGTTGTGCTCGCCGGGATCGACCTCGTGCGCTGAGTTATCACGCAGATCCATCACGATCACGCCCAGCCAGTCGGCAATGTAGAGGCGTGTGGAGTCGTCCGACAAGGTGATCCCGTTCGGAAAGAGCTGCGGACGCGGCAAATTCAGTGGCGTGAAGAGGTGAGTTTTGCGGTCGAATCGATAAGTCCGATTGGCGTCGGTGTCGGTCACGTAGATCGCCGAAGAGCGGTACAACACCAGGTCGTTCAGATCGTGCCGCCCGACTTCCGGAGGAGAGTAGCGCTCCAGCAGCTTTCCCTGGGCGTCGAAATGGTAGAGCTCGGAGCCGTGACCATCGTCTGGATCGGATGCTGCCCATAGGCTCTGATCGCTGGGATCGACATGCAGACCACCAATTGGCTGGAGACGATAAAGGTCAGGCTTCACAAAATCGGAGACCTCGCCCTTTTCCGTGATCCTTACGATTTTCCGGCGATACATACTGCCCATATAGAAGACGTGCTTCGCCTGATCATAGGCTAGCCCTTCGGGAAAGAGTTCCTTTTCTGGAACTGTAAAGGCCACCCTTGCTTTGTGCACTGCGGGATATTGCTTCTGCGCCTGTTCTGTCAGTTCAACGAACTCTGGGGTAGATCGCAACGGCGCGAGCATCTCGGAGCCACTCGGGTCAAAACCTTCGCCGGTGGCCAGACTCTGCTTCAGCAGAGCGAGAGCCTTCGGCGTGTCTCCGACTTGGGCATACAACCTGGCCAGCGCAAACAATCCGGCGCCGCGGTCAACCAGACTGGGCAGTCGCGTCTCTATCTGGTGAATCATAGGGCGATAGCGCGCCTCGACGGAAGATGGCGCGCTGTCCTGAGCGGAGGCGCTTGACCACAGAATAATTGCTGTGAACAGCAGGGATGTTGACGCTCTCAAGATCATTACTTGTGTCAGACAACTCATGTCTGCGAAGGGTAACCACCGAGGCATAGCTTCCTATCTCTCCGGATTTGATCGGTTGCGCGCCAAGGGAACGCTATGTAGTAGAAGGTCTGCCGCGGCGTAATACACCAAATGTGAAAAGGGTAAGGGGTAGTGTGCCCAAAAATCTGTTCGCCGCACCGAAATCCGCCGATAATATCACGACCCGTGATAGCCGGGCCGACTCCGCTTTCGTAGTTGAAGGACAGCATGACGCGGGTGCGGTACTCGCTGAGCTTGCCATTCCCGACCTTCACGTCCATTGTGACCAATTCGGCAATGCGCAGTTGATAGCCACCTTCCCTTCAACGCACAATGCACGTGGCTCTTCGGAATTGTCGCAAACTTCTCGCCACAATCATTTGACATTGAAGTTAGGTGCTTTCGGAATCCAATCTATTCGATCATTTGTCTAGCACTCTGTCCGTCGCATTACTGCGGTCCAAGCTTAAAACGCCGTGATCGGCGGTTGATAAGCCCTTATCTGACCTAAGCAATCTAGCTGGGATGCTGGTTGTGGCTGCAGAGCAACAACTTTCGCCTTTGGAAGAGTTGGAGATCAGCTTCCAGTTAAGAGCCAGTGAACTACTTTTTGTCTTTCACGACCAATCGATATCTTTGGCGTGGTCGTTTTGAAAAAAGATTGTTGGGAATGGCTGCGGACCATTTCCAAAGACTTAAAACGCATCGCCTCAGACCTTGTAAAGATGGCCCTCATGGACATACAACATGAGCGCTCCTCACGCATCGACGCGACGGTGGCGCCTCTGAGGATGGCTCTGGAGCAGTCTCACTCTATCGTGAGATTGCAATCCAGGAGCCAGAGTGACAAAGGAACTGCTACCACGCGTTTTCTGAAGAATCATCAGACAACTCGGAACAAAACAAACAAGGCGATAACCTCATCTGCCAGAAACGCGGCTACGGCAAGCGACGTCCTTGGAAGCAGCGAGGCAAGTTGCGGCCATTATGCCGTATTCACATCTGACCCTTACAGGCTATTATGCGGGACGCCGCGGCGCATGACAGGCCGGAGGCCCCCTCGAGT
>DASRAA010000073.1:0-5629 GCA_035638375.1 Binatia bacterium
GTATGTCAATGGCCTGCACGCTTATGCCCTCCCGGGGTGAAGGGTGCCGCAGTTCTTGCATCGGCGCGCTTCCTCACTGCCGTAAAATTTTTCGAAGATCGGGGGAAGGTCACGCACAATGCTCTTGAGCCTCACCTCGGCTCGATGCACCAGATTGTGGCAGTTCGGGCAGTACCACTCAAAGGCGTCCATTGCGCCCTCGGGACGAGGCATCTCGATCACAAGTCCGATGGTGTCGGCCTGGCGTTGTGGCGAGTGGCGAACATGCTTGGGGAGAAGGAAAACCTCACCTTCCTTAATAGGGATGTCTTTTGGAGGCTTGCCGGGCTCTTCGATGACGCGCAAAGCAATGTCGCCTTGGAGCTGATAGAAGAACTCCTCAGTGGGATCGTCGTGATAGTCGCGGCGCTGATTCGGGCCACCAACTACCGTGACCATAAACTCACCGTCTTCCCACACTTGCGCATTGCCCACTGGAGGCTTCAACTTGTCCCGATTTTCGTTGATCCAGCCTTGCAGATTGAAGGCCTTTAGTGAAGTGATGGACGCCATTCTTACTCCTCTTTTCTGACATGACCTCTATCGACGGGCTTGAAAGCGACCGCCTTCATTTCAATCAACAGATGCGGATGCGGCAACTGATGTACGGCAACTGTGGTTCGCGCCGGGCCTTGATGATCGAAGTACTCGCCATAGACCTCGTTATATCCGGCAAAGTCGTTCATGTTGACGAGAAACGTCGATATCTCCGCGATGTCGTTCAAGTCTGCTCCGGCACTGGCCAGAATGTCGCGCACATTCTCGATCACCGCGCGGGTTTGCGTGCGGATATCGAGGCGGGTTGTGCCAAGCTCGTCCACGTCGGCTCCGGCAATGGAATTGTCGGCGCGGCGGGCACTCGTCCCCGAAACGAACAGGAAATCTCCGGCGCGCTTAATGTGCGGATATCGGCCCCGGGGCGTCGCTTTGCCCTCCAGCACGGTCCCCTTCGTTACGCTGCCCGGTTGCATCACCTCTCCTACGATGTCAGAGTCGAATACAAATGTTGTTCAGCTCGGAATAGAAGTTCAGTGAATGCATGCCGCCTTCACGGCCAATACCAGAAAGCCCCGCTCCTCCGAACGGCGTGCGCAGGTCACGCAGGAACCAGCAATTCACCCAAGTAATTCCCGTTTTCATCTGGCCTGCCACTCGATGCCCACGCCTCAAATCTCTGGTCCAAATTGAAGATGCCAGACCGTACTCCGTGTCATTGGCCATTGCGATGGCCTCCTCCTCCGAGTCGAATGGAGTGACATGACAGACGGGACCAAAAATCTCTTCCTTAACACAACAGGACGATTCAGGCAGGCCCGTCAAGATCGTCGGCTGCACGTAGAAGCCGTGGTCGCGCGCATCGCCAAACGTGGGAACTCCGCCGCCGGTCACGATCTTGGCCCCCTGCTCGCGCGCCTTGCGGAGGTACGATATCACCTTTTGTCGATGTGCTGCCGATATGAGTGGACCAAGATTAGTCGCGCTATCTCGAGGCCACCCGATGTGCAGGCTCTCGGCCTTCTGCTTCATGGCAGAAACGAACCAGTCGAAAATTGGCCGCTCGACATAGACTCTTTCCGCACAGAGGCACACCTGACCGGTATTCAGGAACACGGCCTCGCTCATCTGCTGAATGGTTTCGTCGCGCTCACAGTCGGCAAATACGATAGCGGGATTCTTGCCGCCAAGTTCAAACGAGACCGGCTTCACCCCTGGAGCACACGCCTTCATGATGGCTGTACCGGTGCGCGACTCGCCGGTGAACGTGACTGCATTAATGTCCGAGTGGCTCGCCAGGTATTCGCCAGTCGAGCCCTCGCCAAATCCGTGCACGAGGTTGAAGACGCCATTCGGCACGCCGGCATCGCGCATCACTTCAGCCAACAACGTAGCGCTGGCGGGAGTTTCCTCCGAAGGCTTCACAACGACAGCATTGCCGCAGGCCAGCGCTGGCGCGACCTTCCACGTCAGCAGCAAGAGGGGGAGATTCCACGGCGTTATAACGCCGACTACACCGACCGGCTTGCGTACGGCGTAATTGAGCGCGTGTTTACCATCCGGGGTTTCGGTCTCGAATGCTTCGAGCGGGGCGGTCTTGATTAGATCGGCAAAGACCCTGAAGTTCGCGGCGGCGCGCGGGACGTCCAGGCGCGACGCAAGCGCAATGGGCTTTCCCGTGTCAGCCGATTCGGCCTGTACAAACTCGTCGAAACGTGCCTCGATACCGTCGGCAATCTTATATAGGAGAGCTGCTCGTTGCCGAACTCCGGCCCTTGCCCATTCACCTCGGAGCGCCCGTCGCGCGGCACTAATAGCGGCGTCGACAATTGCCTGCCCAGCTTCCAAGACGCGCGCAATGACCGTACCATCAGCGGGATTCACATCCTCGAAGAAACGGTCGCCGCTGATAAACTCACCACCCACAAAGTTTCTTAGCTCTGGGACGACCGCGGCACTCGCTGCCCCGGGTCGCGACACTACTCTGTTTTCAACCGACATAGGCATTTCGCATTCTACCCTTTGTTGGTGCCGGTAGTCGGAAGCGGCTCTGCCCGGTTCAACTGGTCCGCAGGTACTTGCACCCATTGCCTCCGCACCCCCCACACCGCACAGAAAAGTACAAGCACCGGTAATCCATATACCAGCGTCATCCGGAACTCTCTGGTAAAAGCCGTGGTCAACAGGACAGCTGTGATCAATCCAGCGCCCAGCAGGGTGGAGTACGGGTAACCCCACAGCCGGAACACTTCATTGCTGGGGTGCATGCGCCGAAAATATAGATGCGTCACGAAAATCATCAGCCAGGTGAACATCGCTCCGAACATGGAGATGGCCATCATCAGCGTAAAGGCCGTCTTGGGAAACAGGACGCTTAGCACGGTCGCGAGTGCGATACCGATCGACGATAGCAGCAGCGCCGAAACTGGTGTCCCTCGCGCGCTCAGTTCCCCGAATCGTCGCGGAGCATAGCCAGCCCGCGCCAGGCTGAACATCATGCGTGTCGTGATGTACAACTGGCTGTTCATGGCGGAAAGCGCCGCGACCAGAATCACGAAATTCACTACACCCGCCGCAAACGGTAGGTGCGAGCGCGCCATAACGGTTACAAAGGGGCTTTCGCCCATTCCTGATTCCGTCCACGGAACCAGCGCCAGAATGACGGCTAGCGTCAGCAGATAGAAGATCACGAGGCGCGCGACAGTCGAGCTAAAAGCCCTCGTGATAGCTCGCTGGGGATCTTTTGCTTCACCCGCCGCAACCGCGATCATCTCAATGCTCAAGTAGCTGAAAATCGAGACAATCACCGCCACCCACATGCCCCAGGCACCTTTCGGGAAGAATCCGCCGTGGGCTGTGTAGTTGGAAAACCCGGCGATTGCGACGAGCCATCCGCCCAACAGGATGAAGACTACGATCGCCGTCACTTTTACGGCCGACAGTGAGTATTCGACCGCCCCGAAAACTCCTACGTTGAGCCCGTTCACGCCGATCAGAATGGAGGAGAAGCCGACGATCCAAATCCAGCCTGGCACGCCAGGGAACCAGTAGCGCATGTAAACGGCAATCGCAGTGACTTCCGTTCCGACGGCAAAGACAACGGCGGACCAATAGGCGTAACGAACCAGAAATCCCGCCAGCGGTCCGACGTAGAACTCCGCCCAGGCTCCAAATGAACCTGAGGTCGGATGTACCACCGTCATCTCCGCGAGGCAACCCATCAGCAAAAGAGCAATGAGGGCGCCGATGGCATAACTGATGATTACCGAAGGGCCGGCAAAACCGATGGCAAAACTGCTCCCAAGAAAAAGTCCAGTGCCAATTGCGCCACCGATGGCAATCATGCTGAGCTGCGCCGACGTCAGTTGCCGGCGTAAGCCTTTTTCGCGATCCTGAATAGCGTCGAAGCGCTCGGCCATGATGTGCCCAAGGTGCCAGTCAATGCTCTTCCCGGCGCTCGCGAAGCCTGAAGCGCTGCAGCTTTCCCGTGGCTGTTTTAGGAAGTTCGGTGTAAAACTCGATCTGATGCGGACGCTTGAAGCTAGCCAAGCGTCGTTCGACAAACGCCTGAAGTTCGCTGGCCAAGGCTGGGTTTGCCTCAACACCCTCGCGTACGACAACACAAGCCACCGTACGGGGTAGTTGATGTTCATCCGGACGCGCCACTACAGCCGCTTCATGAACCACGACATGCTCCAGGAGAACGCTCTCGATTTCTATGGGGCTCACCCAAACACCGCTGACTTTCAGCATGTCATCAGAGCGTCCGGCATACCAGAAGTAGCCGTCGCCGTCCTGATAGTATTTGTCACCGGTACGAATCCAATGGCCTTCGATGGTGTCCTTGGTCTTCTCATGCTGGTTCCAATAGTAGGCGCAGACTGAGTCGGCTTTTACCATCAGGTTACCAATCTCGCCTGCCGCCACCTGACGATTGTTTTCATCGACAATGCGAGCCTCAAAGCCGGGTATAACCTGTCCGCTGGAGCCTGGACGCAGGTGGCCGGGACGGTTGGCGATGATCATATGCAGCGCTTCGGTCGATCCGATAGCATCCAGGATTTGCACTCCGAAGCGCTCCTGGAAGCGATGGAAGATGACAACCGGCAGAGCCTCTCCGGCCGAAACCGCCCAACGGACGGAAGAGAGGTCGAAGTCGCGACCGCCTTGCCGCACGTGGGCAAGCAAACTGGCATAGTTGGAAGGCACCGAGAAGAACAGCGTGGGGCGATGGCGTTCGATCACTTCGAACACTTTGTCGGGCCGGGGCGGTCCTGGCAGCAGGATGCTTGTCGCTCCTACCGCGAAAGGAAAGTACAGCCCATTGCCTAACCCATAAGCAAAAAACAGCTTTGAAACACTGAAACAGCGGTCGCTTTCGCTAATTCCTAGGATGCCTTTCGCGTACGCTTCACTGCTTACGACCATGTCGTGTTGCAAATGGACGCATGCTTTAGGTCGACCTGTGCTGCCTGATGAGTATAACCAAAACGCTGCATCGTCCTTGCTGGTCATCGCGGTCTGGAGGGTCGATGAACCGTTAGATAGCGCTTCGGCGAAATTGGGCATGTCGGGCCACGTCTCGGTTCCCACAACAAGAATGGTCTCCAGAAACTGCAATTCCTGCCGCGGAATCGCCTTGATTAGAGGTAGGAGGGCTTCGCTGACAATAGCGACCCGTGCTCGCGAATCATTGAGTAAGTACTTGTAGTCGGCGGGCTTTAGCAGCGTGTTAATCGGGACCGGCACCGCTCCAATCTTTATAGCCCCAAAGAAGCTGGCGGCGAACTCGGGAGTGTCGAATAACAAAAGAAAAACCCGTTCTTCGATGCGGACACCGAGCTTCCGAAGATAGTTTCCGACTCTGTTTACCATTTCGAACAGCTGCTGGTAGGTAATACACCGCTCTTCGCATTCAATGGCGACCTTTTGCCCTTGCCCGCCGGCTATGTGACGATCAATGAAATACGTTGCAGCATTGAATTCGTCAGGAAGATCAATGTATGCGTTACCGAGCATGACAGAGTTGCGTTCCAGGTCTCGAAAAGTCCATGAACACTTTATCGGGCCACGGTACATTGCGCCAAGCAATTGC
>DASRAA010000074.1:0-13074 GCA_035638375.1 Binatia bacterium
CCTTCCGTTCGCTCCACGACTGGCTGGGGCTCAGGAGCAGCAACTGGCGCTTTCCGCCGCAGGTCTCTCCATAAACGAGAGCGCGTCATCCACAAACCGATTGCGACGGCGGCCGACCAAGCAGCCCCGATTATGGCCAGGGACACGACATCGCTGCGCCAGTTCCCTGTCGAACCCCATATCCGTGAGACTTCGTAGCACAACAATCCAGCCACAACAGCCGTGACGAGTACTTTGGCCAACTCGTCCCAGGGCAAAGCTCCGAGGGAGACAAGCCTCCGGTGATTTAGCAATACGGCAATGGCAATGGTATGCAAGAGAATCCCGAGACCCGAGGCCATCGCGAGCCCTGTAAAGCCGTAGCGATGAAACATGGCCGCATAGATCGGAAGAGAGGCCAGAACGATTAGAGTGCTTGCCGCCATGGGGGTCAATGTATCGCCTGATGCGTAGAAGGCGCGAGCGTATAAAGCCTGTGCGGACCACAAGGCCAGCGAGAGCGAGAACCATGCGAAGTAGTTCGCGGTTAGGACGGCATCCTGGAAGCTGAAGCGGCCACGATGAAAGGCCAAATCGACCAGGGGCAGGGCCGCGGTGATGAGAAGCGGGGTGACCAGTAATGCTGCCGAACCGACGCGATATACCGACTGGTTCACCGATTGGGCGAATTCTCTCCGCCTGCCTTCGCCGAATAGCTTCGCGAAGAACGGCATGGAAGCCTGCCCTGCCGCCTGTCCCAGGATTGAGATCGGCAGCGCAAACAGGCGCTTGGCGTAATTGAGGCGGCTGATTTCGCCGGCTCCGCCGGAAGCGAAGTAGCGGAGAATCCAGTCGTCAGCAGAAACCAGTGACACACCTAGCATGAGGGGAATCGAGAGCTTTACCCATTCGCGAAATTCCGGATTGCGAATGTTGAAGCTCCACTGATAGCGAAGACCAGTTTTCGCCGCTGCGATGCTGTTGATCAGGAACGGTCCAACAAACGAACCGACCAAAGCGCCGTAGGCGAGCGCCGCAATCCCAAAACGGTGCGCTCCAATCAGGCCGCCGAGGATGATTGAGAAGCCATAGAGGACAGGACTGAGGGCGGGATACAGAAACATTTGCCGCGAGAGCAGCACCGCCGAGACGATGCCGCCAGCATAAAAGAAAATCTGCCCGGGTAGTAGTACACGGGTGAGGTAGACACAGAGCTCCATCTGCTCGGCCGTGAACTTGGGAAAGATGAGCGCGGCGATCTGGGGGGTGAAAAGCTCCACAAGAACGGTACCCAGCAAGGCAATCGCCGTCATGACCGTGATTGTTGTGTTAAAGGCGTCCTGCGCCTTCTCTTCTTCCCCGCGCGATGTATGCCGGGAGTAGATGGAGATGAAGGTGATCGATGTAGTGCCGCCGGCAAGCAGATAGAAGAGATAGTCCGGAATCTGAAACGCGGCAACATAGGCGTCGGTCTTTGGGCCAGCGCCGAAGGCCCACGCCACGTACATTTCACGCAGGTATCCGATGACGCGGGCCAGCATCACGGAGGCCATGAGCAAGAGCGTCGCCGAAAATGCGCTGTGCTGGTGTGACGGTCGGAGGGCACGCAGCAACCGGCTCACATATCCGCGATCGGACCGCTTTTCGTTCACAAGAGACGACGACATGAAACTGCGATTCTATCGCTTGCCATTAGCGAACACGAATGGCGCAATGGGTTCTTGCCTCAGCTAGACTGAGGGCGAGGTGAAGACGAAATTGATGCCACTGCGGTATATCGAACTGGTGTCGGTATTGCTGCTGTCATTCAGCACGCTAGTAACAGCTCAATCTCGACCTCTCGAACTGCGCTATCACCTCAATGCTGGCAATCGCCTGGTCTATCGCGAGGTGTTCGACAGGGAAGGCAAGTCTCCAGACACCAGCTTTCACACCCGCGTGACGCTCTCGAGTCAAGTCGTAGTACTGGACGCGGCGGCCGGCAGCGCACTGGTCGGTATCCAGAGGAATCGGTTATCCGCGGATCTCCTTGAATATCACGACCATGGCCGCGACACGCTTGAGCTTCAGAAGCCCGGTTTTGTGCAGCGGCTGGCGACTCGTCCCATTCGCTTTGGTGACGCGAATGTGTTTTCCGGAACGGGCGAGGCATTGCTTGCTCCTCAGGTTCTGCGCGAGGCGAACAGCAAGCTGTTGTATCGGATTGGCGAAATCATGCCGCTGCCGAGCTCTGCTGTGCAGCTGGGAGCGGAATGGGATTCAAACATCTTCGGACTCCGAATGAAGATTGAGCAATTCGAGAACGTAGGTGAGGAGTCGTGTGCGGTGGTGGCAGACACCGGGAACCGTAAGGAAGCGCACCTGCAGTTCACGTTCTGTCCTGGGTCGGGGCATCTCGCACGGCTTGAGTTCGAGGGACAGTACCTGGAGTTTGAGTACACGATTCACGAGCGAGTCACCTTCGAGCTGGAAAGCGCCCACCAACATGAAACGGCTGAACCGTGGCTGCAGAACAGCGATACTCGCGCGGCTTGCCTGAATGCGCTGTTGATCTCCTCGGATCCGCTTCCTCCGGCGCCAGTGATGAGCGAGATTCTTCGCGACGGCACACATGATGCCCAGGCTCTTGCCCTGGCGGTGTACTACCAGCGGAAGGTGACACCCGGGACGGAGGTTCTGGCGCCGCTGCAGCGAAGCAATGACGAGGAGGTACGACGCCTGGCGAGCCGGCTCACGGAAGCCTCACCTAAACCTGCCGAACAACCCTGTGAGTTACCAGTAGCTGCATATAGGCGAGAACGCTGGGGCACCACGCTTCGCGGAATGAGCAGTCCGGGCTATCAAGGCGCACCCTACATGATTCATGTACCACTGGATTATCGGGGCGATCAGGCATTTCCGCTGATCGTTTATTTGAGTGGCGGCGGCGGACTGGCGTTTGATGCCGCAAATAGCACCGGAAACGCGGCCAAACATGCTGGCTATCTCTTGCTGTTTCCGCAAGCGGGGGGCGATCTGTGGTGGGAACCGAAGCCCACGGAGATGGTTCACGCGCTGCTGCTCGAAATATTACGGACCTACAACGTAGACCGGAACCGCGTTTACCTGGTGGGTTTCAGCAACGGCGGTACTGCGGCACTGGAATACGGCACGCGCTGGCCGGACCGCTTCGCGGCGGTCGCGTCACTTATGGGCGCAGGACTCGATACACCCAGTCGGGTGGCGCTGCCACTGCAAAATCTGAAAGATGTGCCGGTATTGTTTGTTCACGGCGACAAGGATCCGCGGATACCGGCATCATCGTCATACACTACGGAGAGTGCGTTGCGTCGCCTGAAGCCGCGCGTCAGTCCCGAGCTGCACATCCTGAAAGGCCGGGTGCACGATATTACGCTGGCCAACGACGACGATCTCACGCAGCCGTTCCTAAACCGTTTCGTTCGGGAGCCGTTTCCCTCGGCCATTAGGGCCGAATTCTTCGATCCGCGGTATCCGCGGCAGTATTGGATTGAGGTTCTGGAGGCGAATAAAAGCCCGGCCGAAGTGGAGGCGCGAATTCTGCAGGGAAATCTTATCGATGTTGAAGCGAAGAATGTGAAGAAGGTAAAGCTCCTTCTGCGACAGGAATTGTTCGCTAGCGCCGGACCGATTCGTATTCGCGTCAATGGCAAGGAAAAGCCCGCTGTTGAGCTGAAGCGCGATTGCAGGCTGTTTCAAAGTAGCGCGAACGAATATGCCGATCCGTTTCTGGGGTATACGGATGAAGTCGTGCTGGAGGTTCCATAAAGCAGGCGTGTGAGAAGCGTAAAAAGCCCACCCAAGCCAGGTTCGACTTGGGGTGGGTTGCTGAAACGAACTGAGAACAGCGCTCTGTTATCGCTCCGTCTTCACCGGCTCGGCGGTAACAGTACTTTCTAACTCAGCGACTGATGTCCTGTCCGGGACGATGGTCAGCAAGTCGGTTTGCACCTTATCCCACTGCTGAATGACGAAGCCCTTGGCCTCAAACACATTGCGAATCGACGCCGTATCCCAGCCGACCACGTCCTCCAGTATGGGAATCAACACGGCCAGCGCGTTGTCGCTGATGATCGAGCGCTTGGCGATTGGCGCTAAGTATTTGTTCTCCGAGACGGCAATCGTGTATCCGTCGCGGCGGTTCACGTGCAACATCACGTGAATGTCAGAGCTACCGTCGCCTACGTAGACCACGCGCTCTGGGCCGAGTTGCTGCTGTTCCAGAAGATGGTCGATCGCGGCAACTTTTCCGTAACCGGCGGTTACGTGAACGATGCGCTCGATCTCTCCCTTGCTGTTGAATTCGAATTCCGTACCGTAAATGTGATCGGGAGGAATGATGCCCTCAAGCGCCGACCGGATGATCTCAACCGGCCCAGCCGAAATCACGTAGAAGTCGAAGTGGTAGCTCTCAACCGAGCTGGACAGGAACTCGTACAAAGCTCGGATGTTTGGCTTGAGACGCACGCGCTTGCCAGCCTCGTAGAGATCGTCCCGCCGTACCTTGCGGAACTCGGGGTCGTGGAGCAGGAGGTAGGCAAGTTCGCCACCTTGCTGCACCAGATTGATCTTCGCCATTCCGGTAGTTTTGCGTTCAAATTCGGCAAGCGGAATTCCAAGCAGTTCGCCAAGCACAAATCCAGAGTCGTTGAAGCTGAGCGTCTGGTCGAAATCGCTGGCCAGGATGTATCGCTTCTTCGGCTGTAAGTCTGTCATTTAAAAGTCCCGTATATCTTTCTGAGGCATAAAAACCTCCTTAGTAGTTCGGTTGAGTTAAAAATGCCGTCCCTATGGAAAACGAGGTGAAACGATTATGTAGTTGATTGGATGGCTCTCAAGAGGGAAAGTTGATGAAATCGGATAGATATTTTCGATGATTCACATATGCAAGGCTTATCATCTAAAGGGCTTGTTTTGTATGAATTATAGGATTGACGAGCGTTTTTTAGAGCGAATAAATGACGAAGCTTCGCACCGTCCTGTCAGCTGTGCTGGTGCGGATTTATTTGGGCAACGGCCGTGACGCCGCATTTGTTATTCTTCTGGCGCGCCGCTCCGAGAGGATGTTGCCTTCATGAAGGTTCTCTCTGTCACCCTGGATCTCGAACTGTCGGAATTTCGCAAGTGCGTCATCGCTACCGCTGGGCACGAAATCAACGCCCTCACTTCCGAAAAAGACGCACTCGGCAGCGCGCAGTCTGACGAAAGCTACGATGTCGCTTTTGTCTGCCACCGCTTCCCCGCGGCGGCCGCTCGGCAGTTCATCCGATTGTTGCGACAACATCATCCCGATACCGGCATCGTGTACATCGTTCGTATGTACGGCGAATGGCCCGAGGTCGAAGCCGACCGTTACATCGCAGGCGCGGATGGCCCAAAAGGATTGCTGCGAGTGCTCGAAGAGTTACGCTCCGAGCCGAGCTCAATGACTGAAATTAACGCCTCGGAAGACGGCTAGCTGTGCTAAAACTAGTTCAGCGAGAAGAGCTAACCGAAGCCCGACAAGGCGGACTGGAGTTGCGCTTTCGGATGTGGGGTCGAAAAATGGATCTGGTCACGGTTGTAGTGGTTTTGCTGGTGGTGGTCGCCTATATTGTGGGATCACTGACAAGCTCCGTCGAAACCGAGACGGAGTTGCCGCATCGATACCAGTAGTCGATCGGTGAAACGACTCAGCATTAGGTTTCACAGGCATCGAAAGACGACGGTTCGTTACAATGGATTGCGCAGCGAGCCGATTTCCCGATGACCCATGCTTGGCACGATATCTCTCCTGGCGAAGGCCTGCCCGAAGAATTCTCGGCAGTCATCGAAATCCCGTTTGGTTCGAGCGTCAAGTACGAACTGGATAAGCAGAGCGGGCTCATCAAGCTCGATCGAGTCCTCTATTCGGCCGTGTACTATCCCGCAAACTACGGCTTTATTCCGCAGACTCTCGCGGAGGACGATGATCCTCTCGACGTACTCGTTCTTTGCCAGGAAGCCGTGGTGCCGCTCACGCTGATCCACGCCCGGGCGATTGGGCTCATGACCATGATTGACGCCGGCAAGCGGGACCACAAAATCATCTCCGTCGCCACGCAGGACCCGGAGTTCAACACTTATCGGCAGTCCAGCGACATGCCCGAGCACCGTCTGGCCATGCTGCGACGCTTTTTTCTGGACTACAAACAGCTTGAGGGTAAGGCAGTAGAAGTGGACGAGATCGAGCCTGCGGAACACGCCTATCCTGTAATCGAGGACGCCCTCACGCGATACAGTCAGCAGCGGCGTAAAGGATTCAAAGACAAACACTAACTTGCGACTATAGAACGATTCACTCTACTTGCGGCCATGCGCTCAAAACCCGCAAACTGTAGCCATCGGCTGAATGAACATCGGACTGTTTGGGGGCACATTCGATCCTATCCATCGCGGGCATCTCAAGGTCGCTCGCGCTGCCGCCGAGCGGTTCAAGCTGCGGGAGGTCTGGTTTATTCCAGCGGACATCCCTCCTCACAAGCAGAAGTCGCCGATCACATCGTACTTTCACCGGTACTCGATGATTTCACTGGCCCTGGCCGATGAGTCGCACTTCTTGCCTTCCTTGCTTGAGGCACCCGACGCAGAAGCACACATGGAGCGCCGGCCAAGCTATACGATCGATACCGTTCGTCAGGTCAAGGCCGGTTTGCGGCGGGGAGACCGCCTTTTTTTCCTGATCGGCATCGACGCGTTTCGCGATATCGCGAAGTGGCACAAGGCAGATGAGCTCTTGCATGAGTGCGACTTCGTCATCGCGGCGCGTCCAGGATATTCGCTGGAGAAGTTAGGGCAGTATCTGCCAAAACACGTACGTCCGACACTGAAGGAGTTGCGCACAGTGGGTCAAGATGAGGCCCTGCGTCAGCGCGGAGTGAAACTGCATTTATTACAGGAAATCCATGAGGATGTTTCGGCGACACAAATCCGCGCCGCCATGCGAAGTGGAAAAGCGCTCAACAAGTTTGTGCCGGAAGCCGTCGCGGAGTATATCCGGAAAGAGGGGTTGTATCGAAGTATGCGGACAGTGGCTGCCAGAAACAGAGAAAACGGTTAGGGTATCCAGCAAGTGAAAGAGAGTAATCCAAAAACATGAAACGAGACGATGTGAGTGTGCAAGTAGCCATTGCTGCACGTGCCTGCCTCGACAAGAAGGCCCAAGGTCTCACGATTTTGCGGTTGGATGCATCAGCTAGCGGATTCACTGATTATTTCGTCATCTGCTCCGGCGCCAATCCGCGGCAGGTGGAAGCAATCGCGGAAGAAGTCGACGAGAAGCTCAGCAAGGCCGGCTACGAACCGTCGCATATCGAAGGCCGTCACCAGGCAGAGTGGATCCTGCTGGACTATGTTCACTTCGTGGTCCACGTGTTTTCGGAGAATGCGCGCAAGTTTTACGATCTCGAGCGCCTTTGGAAGACCGCTACCCGGATTGATCCTAGCGAACTGGAGAAACCCGCAGCGAAGAAAGCGGTAGGGAAACGCGCGATCGTAAAGAAGAGTACTTTTCCCACCCCTTCGGGGAAAAGGGGAAAGGATGGGGCACCCAAGGCCAAGCGGATGCGGAAGTCGTGAAGTTGCGAATCGCGTGGATTGGCAAAACGCGCAGTAGTGCCATTCAGTCGCTTACGGCCGAGTACCTCAAGCGTCTGTCACGGTATGCGGCATGTGACGCCATGGAGTTCGCTTCGGAAGCGGCTTTGCTCAAGCAGGTCGAGAAAATGGCGGGACGGACCTCGCCTGTATTGGTTCTGCTGGACTCGCGCGGCCAACAGCTCAATTCGGAAGAAATCGCAAATTTTCTCGAATACCACCGTTCTCACGTCACGCAAGACCTGCTGTTCGCTGTCGGCCCGGCGGATGGCTGGACCGATTCAACTCGTGCCAAGGCAGCTCACGTCCTCTCGTTTGGTAAGATCACTCTCCCGCATGAGCTGGCGCGTGTGGTCTTACTTGAGCAGTTGTATCGCGGTTTCACGATATTGCAGGGACATCCGTACCATGGAGGACATTAGCTAAGTGGTCAGTGGTAAATTTCACTACGGAGGACACCGAAAGCACGGAGATATATCGGAATTTCCTTCGCTGCTCGCGGGCTTCCGAAGGTTGTTCCCGTCGGACGTCGTTGCGACCTCTCCCAAGTGCAGGGCATTGAATAGCACTCGATTGATCCGAATGATTGCAGTCTTTGCGCTGATCGTCAGCGGAACTGCCTCTATAGCAGGCGCGCAGTGGGCAGCAGGGCAGGCGCCACAATCACCAACAAAGGGTTTGCAGACGTCTCCGTTCACTCCCCTGGAGCAATGGAAGGTGGCTTTGCTATCCGGCGATGCGGCGAAGATCCGCGCTTTTTACAGTGCCCACCCGCCTGCGAGAGTGGTGCTTGCGTCTGGCGAAGCAGGAGCAGACACCGAGATTGCATTTTGGTCGGGGCTGAAAGTTCGCCGAATGAAGATCGATGTTGTGCAGTCTGCGTCACCGGAGCCTGGATTGCAGCGAGTCGTGTTTCAGGCTGAGGTTCTGTCGGCTGCGCAGACCAAGCCGCAAACCGTATACATCAACGACGCGCAGCTTTGGCAGAAACAGGGCGAGCAGTGGCGTATTGCGGCCACACAGCGGAGCAGTCCCAGCCGATTACAGCAGCCTCTCGATACCAGCAAGGAAATCTATGTGCCTGGAATCAACGCGCGGGCAGAAATCACATACGCATTAAACCTAGCCACACAGCAGCACAAGCGCGTGCTCGTCGTTTTTGGCGCTAACTGGTGTTACGACTGTCACGTGCTGGATCGGGCGTTTCACAGGCCCGATATCGAAGCCGTCTTGAAGCCATACTATGAAGTGGTTCACGTCGATGTCGGCCAAGGCGACAAGAATCAGGACATCATGCAGCAGTATCACGTTCCGATGGCCAAGGGCATCCCGGCGATCGCGGTGCTCGACAGCAACGGCACGCTGCTTTATGCGCAACAAGGCGGCGAGTTTGAAAAGGCACGGGTGCTGGGCCCAGAGGACGTGTTGGCGTTTCTGAATAAGTGGAAACCCGCTTAGTTGCCGGTAACCAGTCGCTACCAGTCGCCAGGAGATAGAAGCTGCCCAGCAGGTGCTATCGAAGTTCAATGCTTCGGCGGTGAGCCACATTGCCGTGCGCTCCTGTAACATAGCAATCACTCCAACTGAGTGGGGCACTCTCTTGAAGATCAAGCTTGTTGTGGCGACCCTAGTGGCCGCGTTGGTTACCTGTGCGGCGCAGCAGAGTCCTGAAACAGGAGCGGCGAAGACTCCGGCGGCCAAGCCCGTGCCGGTTGTTACCTACATCAAAGCCGGCAAACTCTTCGATGCTACTTCAGACGATTATCGTGAGAATGTGGTGATTGTTGTAGAAGGTGAGCGGATCAAGTCAATCGGACAGGTACAGGTTCCTGCCGGCGCGAAGGTTATCGATCTGTCGAAGGCGACGGTTCTGCCTGGGCTGATCGACTGCCATACGCATCTGGGAGCGCGCGCCGACCAGTACAACCCCATCAATGCTTTTAAAAACACGCCGTTCACTCAGGCCTTCGCCGGCGAGAAGAATGCCAAAATCACGTTACTGGCGGGCTTCACCACGGTGCGCGATGTAGGGTCGGCGCCGTTCATGGCAGTCGATCTGCGTCGGTACATCGATGAGGGATATATACCGGGCCCACGCGTGGTGGCCAGTGGCCCGGGTATCTCGATTACTGGCGGCCATGGTGATTTGAACAACTACTCGCCGGAGACGAGTGTCACTTTGTTTCCTGCTGAACGGAATTACCAGATTGCCGATGGTCCTGATCAGGTGCGTCATGTGGTTCGCGCGCAGGTCAAGTACGGAGTAGATGTCATCAAGATTTTGGCGACGGGCGGAGTGTTATCGAAGGGTGACAGCCCGGGCGCGCCCCAGTTCACTTACGAGGAGCTCAAGGTCGCTGCCGAGGAAGCACACATGGCAGGTCGGAAGATCGCGGCGCATGCGCATGGAGCGGAGGGCATTAAAAACGCGATTCTTGCGGGCATCGATTCCATCGAGCACGCCAGCCTGGCAAGTGATGAAGACATCCAGCTCGCCAAGCAGCACGGAACGTACTTCGACATGGATATCTACAACGATGACTATCTACTCGGCAAAGCGATTGAGTTTGGGCTGCCGCAGGAGAACATCGATAAAGAAAGGATGGTTGGTCAGACGCAGCGCGAGACCTTCCGCAAGGCGACGCAGGCGGGCGTGAAAATGGCGTTCGGCACGGATGCCGGTGTCTATCCGCACGGCGACAATGCGAAACAGTTTGCGACCATGGTGAAGTGGGGAATGACGCCGGCGCAGGCTATTCGCACTGCGACGCAGAACTCCGCCGATTTGATCGGCCGCTCGAAAGATGTGGGGACGATTGAAGTGGGCAAGTACGCGGACATTATTGCCGTTTCTGGAGATCCTTTGCAGGATGTTAACGTTTTGCAAACTGTCGGATTCGTTATGAAAGGTGGGGCAATCTACAAGGACAAGATCGCAAATACGCCGGTGGCGGAGTGACCGGAGTGACGCACAGCCTTGACATTCCGCTTCTTTTAACCCGATGCACTAATCATGATACCCACTATCTATATCCGGACTCGCATCAGCACTATGGCCATGTGCATGTGTATGCGTGTCGGCGTGTGGGTTGCTCGTTGAAGCGGCCAATAGACCAGCAGTAGCCGCAAAGTTTTCAGGCGACCCGCAGCTATCCAGCTGTGGGTCGTTGTGTTTTTAGGCACCTCCACAATTGCTAAAAACGGGCACTTGTAGGCGCCCAAATCAGCCAATCGAGGACAGCTTCCAGTGAGCACAAGCCGCAGTATCGGAACAGCGCGACTTGGTCGTCCTGTTGTTGGAAGACGGCACCGTAGATGAGGCGAGCGTGTAAACAAAGAAGCATAATCGGCCGCGGAAGGATTCCATAAGAGGGTGGTATTGGCAATCATGATTGTGACGAAATTTGGTGGTACGTCGATAGAAGATGCCGCTGCGATCGAGCGATTACGGGCGATCGTGCAGGAGCGGCTGGACCAACATCCCGTTGTGGTGGTTAGTGCGATGGCAAGAGTAACAGAAGGCCTGTTGAAAGCTGCCTCGCTGGCGGCGAAGGGTGACCAATCGGACGGCTAGACGCAGGGCATCCTCATTGGAGCGGTAGCCTTTGCCGGCATTTGCGGCCGCCTTGGCG
Source organism: Binatia bacterium (assembly GCA_035638375.1). Taxonomy (GTDB): domain Bacteria; phylum Acidobacteriota; class Terriglobia; order Terriglobales; family Acidobacteriaceae; genus DASRAA01. The sequence continues at coordinate 11,244 of DASRAA010000074.1, forward strand.
CACCCGTTCAGTGCCTGCCGCAGAGCTGTGGAGGCATGCCGGGTGCGTGCCTTACCATGTCCACATGGCAATCATTCGATTCTTTATGCTCCTGACCCTCGTAATGTGGGTGGGCGGAATGATCTTCTTTGCGTTCGTGCTCGCTCCCACTGTTTTTCATCCTGGGATTCTCCCCAACCGCCAACTCGCAGGTGCGGTGGTAAGCCGGAGCCTGGGCATCCTGCACTGGACAGGATTAGTCTGTGGGCTGGTTTTTATCATGACTTCGATTCTCGATTCGCAGATCACAACTGGAACGTTCGGTGTTTTTGCGGCACGCAACCTGCTGGTTTACGGAATGATCGCGCTGACGCTCATCAGCATGTTTGCTATCTCGGTACGCATGCTGGCGCTGCGCAACGAGATGGTATTCATCGATACCGTTCCCCACGATGATCCGCGGCGAGCAGAGTTCAATCGCCTGCACGTGTGGTCGACCAGATTGGAAAGCGCAGTACTGATTCTCGGACTGGCGGTCGTCTATCTGACTTCGCGGCGATTATCATAGACAGTTCTGCATGCAGTAATGATCGCGCCATCGAGTGACCGCTCGGTCGCGTCGAGACCAATTTCAATCCCGCTCTCATGCTCTCATAACGCGGGTTCGAGGTCATTCCTATGAAAACTGGGATCATTGGCTTGCCGCAAGTGGGCAAGACATCTCTTTTCGTCATGCTGACGAAGCAAGCAGTACAACATCGCACAGGTGGCCCGCGCGAGGCGCATCTCGGTGTGGCTAAGGTTCCTGATGACCGGCTGGATCGACTGGCAGCGCTGTACAACCCCAAAAAACTAATTCATGCCAGCGTGGAGTACACCGATGTTGCTGCGCTCAGCCAGGAAGCGCTGAGAGAAACTGCATTCGCTGCCAACCTACGCAATGTCGATGCTCTGGCACATGTAGTACGGGGTTTCATGGACGAGTCGATTCCGCATGTAGGGCCGCTCGACCCGCTCCGCGACATTAAGAACATCGATTTCGACCTCATAGTTACCGATCTGGGCCAGGTGGAGAAGCGGCTGGAGCGAGTAGAAAAAGACCTGAAAAAGATGAAAACCGCAGAACTTGAGAAAGAACATGAGCTGCTGAAGCGGGCCAAGGAGCATCTGGAAAAGGAACTGCCGCTGCGCGAGATGGAGATGACTCCGGAGGATAAAAAGCGAATCCGGGGATTTATGTTCCTGAGCGAGAAGCCCATTCTCTATGTCCTGAATATCGGCGAAAGTTCCTCGCTGGGCAACGATCTTGAGGAAGCAGTTACGAAATGCAGTCTCAGCGATGTAGCCACAAAGCGCAATACGGGGGCGCTGGCGGTTTGCGCGAAGGTGGAGTCCGAACTGGCGGAAATGAGCGACGAAGATGCGGCGGAGTTTCTCGCCAGCTATGGGCTAGCCGAGAGTGGCTTGGTGCGTCTCATTCGGAAAACCTACGAACTTCTCGGTTTGATCTCCTTCTTCACCGTTGGGGAAGACGAATGCCGCGCCTGGACAGTGGAACGTGGATCGAAAGCAGTTGAGGCTGCGGGAGCCATACACACGGACTTGTCCAAACACTTTATTCGTGCCGAGACTATTCATTGGGACCAGTTACTGGAAGCAGGATCTGAGGCCGAGGCTCGCGCTCGTGGCACGCTGCGACTCGAAGGCAAAGAATACGTTGTGAAAGATGGCGACGTGCTGCATATTCGTCATAGCGGTTAGCAAGGATGCCCGCTCATTAAGGTTCGATCAGAGATTAGCTAAGGAAGCCACCGGATGTGTTTACAGGGGTGTTTCGTAGCCTAATCAACCG
>DASRAA010000075.1:0-4321 GCA_035638375.1 Binatia bacterium
CATGAACAGGCTCGCGATGTGGCACGCGATATCGCCAGGCGCAGTGGCTACCGCCAATCGCGGCGTGATCGCAAGAAAGTCGAGATGCTGTTCGCGCACTTCAAGCGAATACTGAAGATGGACCGGCTGCGATTGCGTGGCATCACGGGTGCTCGCGACGAGTTCCTGCTCGCGGCTATCGCGCAGAATCTGCGGCGCATGGCCAAAAGGTTGTGTCCGACCGCCCCGTCCACTGTCCTGGCGTACACGTAATACAGGAGTTATCCGCAGATGAGCTCGCGAAGCGCTGAAAAGCCCCGCGCGATGACATCATGAGATCCAGGGAAGCCTAATCCGCCGCACAAACAGCGAGTTGTCGGGTCGCCCCAGGGATTGCTCCACTGGGGCTCCCACAGATCCGGACATGCGGGATTCCCGCATCCGGCTCTTCGAGTCAAGTTGCTGAGAGACGGTAAACGCTGTGAACGATGCGCACGGGAGGCAGAGGATGACCACGGAGGAACTGCGAGAACCGCGCCCAAGGCAGCTTGGCGTTAGAGCGGCGGCGTAGCCACTTGCGCCAGAGACGTTCGACCTGGTGGCGGAAGCTCGCCAGCGAGCGTCCGTTACCAGTCAACCCGTAATACGCGTAGTGACCGCGCAGCTTGCTGCTCAGTTGCTCGTGCTGCCATCGTACCGGTGTATGGCGATAGCGCCGACACCAGCCTGCAACCGCACGCAGCGCCCGATTCAAGCGGACCTTCGCCGTTTTGCGCCGCACGACCCAGTTGCCCGTCCGAGAACGACCCCAGAACAGGGTGAACCCGAGAAAGTCGAACGACCGTGGCGGTCTCGGACCGCTGTGGTCACCGACCGGCGACACGGGCCGATGAAGCGCAATGAGCCGCGTCTTGTACGGATGCAAGGTTAAAGCGTATTTCTCAAAACGCTTTGCCAGCACCGCAAGGACGCGTTCCGCATCCTCTTGTCGTTCAAAACCCAGCACGGCGTCATCCGCGTACCGAACCATGAACGATGTTCCCTTGAGCCGTGGCTTGACCTCCCGGTCAAACCACTGGTCCAACACCTCATGCAGATAGATATTCGCCAGTAAAGGCGAGATCACTCCACCTTGGGGTGTTCCCTGCTCGGGGTAGCTCAGCTGGGTTCCTTCCAGGACTCCCGCTTGAAGCCATTTCCCGATCACGCGCAGGATCACGCCATCACTCACCCGGCGAGCTACGATCTCCTGAAGCCGTACCCGATCCACTCGGTCAAAGAAGCTCTCGATGTCGAGCTCGATTAACCAACATCGCGTCAACGGCATAAGCGATCGCCACAATGCGTCTAGGGCCTGGTGTGCGCAGCGCCCTGGCCTGAACCCGTACGAACAGTCCAAGAACTGCTGTTCGTACACCGGCTCGCTCCATCTTTCCGGGTCCGGCGATACGCTTCGCGCAGCCAGTCCGTATCAATGAAGTGCGCCAGCGTCGACAGCGCCTCGTGCCGATAGCGTGCAGCTCGCTGTGCTAACTCAAGTTGTTTCGTTGAGATGGTCTGTGGACTCGGTGTTCCCACCATCTATCCTCCCTTGAGTACCTTGACCCGATCTTCCCCTTCCCTCCCACCGGTTCCGCTCGGAATACGTTCACCGGCTTCTTCGGTGTCGGGTCGGGGGAGGCGCCCGGGAAGGGCTAGCCTCCGCCCGCCGCCCAAACTGGACGTGCAGTTTTCCCGCATCCAGCTTTCACGATGACCACCTGCGGTGGGCAGCCAAGGAAGGGACGAGACCGATAAGATTCACAAGACCGTACTCACCATACAGCTTGCTCTCGGGCAGCGTGCGCCACCCGCAGCAACGCCAATGCCGGTATCGATGCGCCCAAAGGCGCTGGACGACCCAGTGGTCGAGTCGGTGGAAGAGCCGTCGGACATGGGCGCGCTTGTAGTACTCGCCCCAGCCACGAAGGATAGGGTTGATCTGTTGGATCAACTCGACCGTAGTAACCGGCGCCTTGCGTCGCGTGAGCTGACGGATCTGATCCATGAAGTGTCGGATCGACTTCGCTCGCGGGATGGCATACAGCGCTCCCGCTTTGTGGCCACTCTTGATCTTCGCATCCGGCAGTCGCATCGGCCGACTGCCTCGCTTGATCTTGTAGCCCAGGAACTCGAAGCCGTGACGGACGTGCACGATCCGCGTTTTACGTGGATTGAGCTGCACACCCAACTTCATCAGGATCCGAGCCGACATCTCCAGTGCCGCTCGCGCCTGCGCGGCAGACGTACAGGTGATGAGCCAGTCGTCCGCGTATCGCGTAAGCTGATACCCTCGGCTGCGCATCTCCCGATCAAAGGGCGTCAGGAGGATGTTGCTCAGCAGAGGCGACACTACGCCACCTTGCGGTGTACCACGCTCCGACGGAAAGAGCCGACCCTCAGCGTAGCGGCCAGCCGTGAGCATGGCCTCGATCAGGCGCAGCACTCGACCATCCGACACGCGTTGGGCAACCAGCGTCAGAAGCTTCTCGTGTTCGACGGACCCGAAGAAGTCCTTCAGATCCGCATCCACGATCCACTCAGCCCCAGCCTCGATCTCCTTCCAGACCTTGCGCAATGCGTCCTTCGTCGATCGCCCTCGCCGGTAGCCGAAGTTGGCTTCATCGAACACCGGCTCAAAGATCGGTTCCAGCCGATTGAGCAATGCCTGCTGACAGACCCGATCATAAATGGTCGGGATGCCCAGCAGCCGCTCCTCGCCCGGCTTACCCGGCTTCGGGATCGCTCGCTGCCTCACCGGTTGCGGTTGGTACTGCCCGGTTCGGAGCTCCTCGTGCAGTTGACTGAGCCGCTCATCGAGCCGCTCGGCAAATGCCTCGATACTCTCACCGTCTACTCCGCCCGCACCCTGGTTCGCTTCGACCCGCTCCCAGGCAATCTGCAGGTTCTTCCGCTTGTATACCTTGTCGATCAACGAGTGGACCTTCCTCGCCCCCGTCGGGTTGAGCCAGTCCGCCAGTCTCCTCGGCCGATGATGTCCGGGTCTTTCACTCAAGGAACTATCCACCTCATCGACCTTACTCATCTGACTCGCCGTCTCTCTCCGACCGTCATCGCCTGCCGACTTCCCCGACCCACTCCGGTCGCCACTCACGCGGTCACGCGGCTTTCACCACGCTTGAGGTACTACTCGGCAGTCCGACCACTGGCGAAGCGTCGCTCGCCCCTTCGCTTGCCGCTTATAGGCTTGCTTATCGCGGTGCCACCCGCAAACTTGCGCCAGTTCTCCCGAGGTCACGTGTTGCTCTTCCGTATCGTGCCGCCCGCAAACACCTTGGTACGGTGGGTGGATGAGAACGCCTTCGCCTCCATAGTGCAGGCTCGACCTTGCCCCACCTTTGGCCGACCGGTTCATCTTCGGAGTAGCCTCCATCGATTACGGCCCGATACTTCTCCTCATGCCCTTCGGATCCCACCTCGCGGTGGACACCCTGCCATCCAAGGCTCGCGCCCTGGCCGACGAGGCGTTACCCCCGTCTTCGGATATGGCGCCCCTCATCCGGGCACCAGAGGGACTTCAACCCTCCCGAGCAACACGCTGCTCGGCGCGCACTATGCCGCCGTCCGACCTCCCACCTCTATCCCCGCCAGGCTCATCGCCAGTAGCATTCCCTGACAGGTCCAGCCGGTCAGCGCTGGACTGGGGTGGGATCTCCCAGGTCCCGTGCATGGAGCTTCGATGCGTGCTCGGGGTCTCAGATCGCGCGGGATCGAGCGACGACTCGCGTCTAACGCCATCGCCCGTGTTGCCTTCCGTGCCCATCAAGACGTCAGCATCCCGGAACCGTCCGTTACGCGACTCAATACCCTGCCCACACCTTCCCCTGTCAACGCTTCACGTCAGCACTCACGTGCTGCCGCGCATGACTCGGGGCCAGATTGGTTCGCTAAACCTTATCTGCATGAGACTTGCACTCACAGCTCCGATGCCAGTTAGCCTGGCGCACAATGGGATGGACCCCTCCCCACTCTACGGCAGTCGTTCGCAATCTTCTGTGCGGCATCGAGATCCCGGGTTGCCGCAACGGTGGACGAGAGATCAACATCCCGACGCGCACATGCGCACCCGGGGCCTACTTTGGGTGACCGCGCTTCGACCTCGTGCCGTCTCAGTTCAGACCAAAAGCAGTCGCCTGCGAAGCCCGCTCGGGTTTCCCGAGACCAGCCATTCCCTTGCAACTGAGCAACGACCGGCGGCGAATTTGTTGCCGCGCCACCCCCGTCGCCTGCGGCGGGTGAGGTCGATCGACATGTCTCGGCCGTCAAACCAGCGCCCTGCTCC
>DASRAA010000076.1:0-13491 GCA_035638375.1 Binatia bacterium
CCAACGGCCGCAAAGAGACGCGTGTTCTCTACGGAGGAGCTGCTGCGCGAACATAAGCGTGCCGAACTGATGCTTTCGCGGCATCATGTCGCCGAGCAACTGGAACAAAGTACCAACGAGCGCTACTCCGAGATGCTGCGACACGCGCTCGCCGATCTGGACGAGCAGATCGCCAAGTTGAGACCGGCGGCGTAACCCACAGACTTTTAGAGGGTTTAGGTAAAAGAATGGCGGCCAGGTTTGGCCGCCATTGCTTTTAGCTGGATTCTGCTTCGTGGTTCACTGCTCACGTCGAGCAGTGATTACAATCACAGCAGATCAGCTAAGCTGGTTTCAGAATGACGGCAGAGGTGAGGTATGCCGGTTCTCATTATTGCTGTCGTATTCTTCCTGATCTTCCTGGTTATGGGCGTGATTCTGTTCAGCGCCATGGCCACCGAGCACAAGGGGCACCTGTTCAGCTGGCATTGGGCCGACCAGCCAAAGCCATTGAAAGTAAAGTAGTTCGGTCGGTTCCCACCCAATCTCCTCTGGTTGTACGACAGAGTAGCTGAGGCGGCGGGATTTTGTGCGGCGTTAGCGGTAAGTGGGCGGCTAGTCGGGCCACCGGAATGGTATCGTGCCATTAATTGATTTAACGGCCTGCTGCGTAGGCTCCTGTTCGTCCAGGTGCCTGTCACACCACCTGCATCGCCTTCGCCAGGCAGTCGCCACAGAGGCCGCTGTCCTTAATATCGATCCACTCCACCGCGTGCGAGGCCGCCATGGCGCAGCGATATTCGTGGCAATGGGCCAAGTGCAAGGTGTGTCCGAGTTCGTGCACCGACTCGATGAGCAGCCTGTTGGCCAGCAGGTCGAGGTCTGCAGGCAACCCGTAGAACTCTTGCCTGAGCCGGTGATACGAAACCACCGCAGCTGGTCCATCCATCTGCGCCTCGCCAAAAACAAAAGTCAGAATCGGGATGTAGAGGTCGCGCTCCGCGATGGCGAGCAGCCGCCAGGTATCCTGATTGATGTGGGCCTGGACCGCGCCCAGGATCTCGGATGAGTGAAACTGCTGTCGCTCGGCGTGTAGTGCAAACGCTGGGTTCAGTGTCGATGCGAGCACTTCGGCAGGCACACGAAACTTGTCGGCCAGCGCCTGCCGTAGCCATTCGAGCAGGCGGGCATCCGGATTCCCCACCGGCAGCAGTTGTAGCTTCTTCATCGACTTTCGACGCCGGCCGGCTCTTTGTCTTTGCGGCTCCAGCCGTACTTCTTCAGCTTGTGATGCAACGTAACCCGGTCGATGCCGAGCACCTAGGCGGCGCGCGTCTGGTTGCCTCCGCAGTCTTCAAGCACGCGCAGAATATGATCCTTTTCTACGTCATCAAGGCTGCGCTGACCATTAACGCTAACTCCGTTGCGGGATTTGAGCGTGAAATCCTGCTCGCGGATGTCGGGTTCTTGCGCAACCACCATGGCTCGCTCGAGGGCGTTCTCCAACTCGCGCACGTTGCCCGGCCAGGGATACTGCTGCAGCATATTCATGGCTCCGGTGGTGATGCGCGTGATCTTTTTGTTCATCTCCCTGTTGAACTTGCGCACAAAGTGATCGACCAGCGGCGGAATGTCTTCGCGGTGCTCGCGCAGCGGCGGCAGCTCGATGTGGAAGACGTTGAGACGGTAGTAAAGATCGGGGCGGAACTTCCCTTCCTCGATGAGCTTCTCTAGGTCCTTATTGGTAGCGGCGACAATGCGGAAATCAACTTTGATCGTCAGGTTGCCGCCAACGCGCACAATCTCGCGCTCCTGCAAAACCCGCAGCAGGTCGGTCTGGGTCTTCAGCGAGATGTCGCCGATTTCATCAAGAAACACGGTGCCGCCTTCGGCGATTTCGAACTTGCCCTTCTTGCGGTACTGCGCTCCAGTGAAAGCGCCTTTCTCGTGGCCGAAGAGCTCGCTCTCCAGCAGTGTCTCGGTCAGCGCGCCGCAGTGAATAACGACCATGGGATGGTAGCGGCGATTGCTGGCTGCGTGAATGGCCCGTGCCACCAGTTCCTTGCCCGTGCCGCTTTCGCCGGTAATGAGAACGGTCGCATCGGTCGGAGCTACAGTTTCGATGGCCTCGAAGATGTGTTTCATCGCTGCACCTTGCCCGACGATGTCGGTGGGGGGCGTGAGGTCGGCAATGTTCTCCTTTAGCCGCACATTCTCCTGCTGGGTCTGCCGATGCGACATCGCCTTGGCCACAAGATGGGCAATTTCATCAGGATCGAGAGGCTTGTTCACATAGTCATAGGCCCCGTTCTTGAGCGCTGCAATAGCTGTCTCGACCGAGGCGTAACCGGTCATGATGATGACGAGCATGTCGGGATAAATCTCGTGCAAACGGCGTTGAAGTTCGATTCCATCGGTGCCGCGCATTTTGATATCGACCAACGCGACATCGAAAGTCTGCTCGGCAACGCGCGTCAGCGCCTCGCTGGCGCTCTCGGCGGCTGCAACATAATAGCCTTCCTCACTGAACCACTTGGCCAGAGAATCACGAACGCTCAGTTCATCGTCAACAATCAGGAGCCTTCCTCTATTCATGACATTACCTCTTATGACTGCGCATGGGCCGGGATGCGCTCTTCGGCGCTGGCTAGCACAGTACGCTGGCTGTCCACCGGCAGGGTGATGGTGAATGTGGTTCCTTGCCCAACCTTCGAGTTAACGGCAATGCTGCCGCCGTGGCGCTCGACAATGGTCTGGCTGATGGCAAGCCCGAGTCCCGAACCGCCGGACTCCTTGGTGGTGTAGAAGGGCTCGAAAATGTGCAGGAGATGCTCGTCCGAAATGCCGATGCCATCATCGCGAATAATCAGCTCGACGGTGCTCGCAGAACTCTGTCGCGTGGTAATCCAGAGATTGCCACCTTGCGGCATAGCGTCGATGGCGTTGATGACCATCGCAAGCACGACTTGCTCAATGTGATTGGGATCGCAACGCACGTTGGGAAGGCCGTCGCCGAGCGCATGATTGAGCTGGATGCTGGTTAGGTGCATCTTGTGCTGCACCAGACGAATGCAGGTGTGAATGACCTGGTTGAGCTCACACCACTCCAAGTTCATAGGAGCGACGCGCGAGAACGAGAGCAGATTCTTCACCAGCTCGCCGCAGCGCTTGCTTTCGCCGGCAATCAGGTCGAGCGAGCCGGTCATCTCTGCGCAACGTGGAGCCGAGGAGAAGTTCTTCAGAATCCAGCGCTTCACTACCCGCGAGTAGGTGAGAATTCCAAAGAGAGGGTTGTTGATTTCGTGTGCGACGACGGCCGCCATCTTGCCTATGGTGGCCATCTTTTCGACCTGAAGCATGTGCTGGTGCGCTTGCTTGAGTTCGCGCGTCTTTTCCTCTACGCGCGCTTCCAGCGTGTGGGCCCAGGAGGTGATTTCGTGCTGCGCCAATTCAAGGCGGCTACTCATGGCATTGAACGACTGCGCCAGATCACCGATTTCATCATTCGACCTGACAGGAATCTGGAAGCCGAGTTCGCCCTTAGCGACGCGTTGGGTGCCGGCCTTGAGGCTACGCAAAGGGTTGCTGACTTCAATCCAGATGAAAAGGCCGCTGAGCACCACGACCAGCAGCAGGGCTGCTCCCGTGTAGCTCAGCATGTTGTTGCGCTCCTGTGCGAGGCTGACATCGACCTTTTCGAGCGAAACGTTGGTGTCGAGCACGCCCAGAATCCGTACATTGTCTGGATGTGCATGACAGGCCGCGTTCGAGCACGCGGACTGGTTCTCGATGGGAGTAATAACGCCCAGCACGCGCGTCCCGTTGGCACGGTAAACACGGAATCGATCGGAGCGCTGCAGCCGCGCCAATGGCTTGGATTGCTCGTGGCACGCATAGCAGGCTTCGGCGTCTTTGTTTACGCTGCCGCCAACTTCAGTGGGTAGTGTCGAATAACTGATGACCCCCTCCGAATTCAGAATCCGGACACGCACAAAACCCGGCTGGTCGGCCATATTGGCCATCATTTCGTACAGGCCGTTGCGGTCGTTGTTGAGCATGTAGTGCGAGGCGCTGCGTCGCAGCACCTCGCTCTGCTGCTCGGCGCTAAGCAGGGCGGCGGCTTCCAGGCTTCTGCGCTGCAGGCGGAAACCGAAGTACCCCAGCAGGGCGAAGATCGCCAGTCCCGCCAGCAGGATCGAAATCATCACCTTAGCGATGATGCTTCGTCCCGGGCCTTCCAGCCATATGGCTTCCTCGTTGAAGCCGTCGGATTGGTCAATTTTCGGCATGCAGCATTTCTGGAATCAGAGCGCGTACGTTCGCCCGCTTCCGCAGCGTCGGCTTGTGCGCTTTCCCCTCAGGGAAGATGGGGAAATGGTGTGCCGCTACCGCGAAGATGGCAAAGCCAAGCGCGACGAACATGGCGGTGATGACCACTTCGGTCCATTTCGGAGAATAGCGGCCGCCAACCGCGTTCTCGACGCCTGTGATCGTCACGTTCAGGCGGTTGGTGACAAACCCGAGCAGGCAAATCACCGCCGCGAGGTAAAGCCCGTGGGCGCTGTTGCGAATCTTTCGGAACGAAAGCAGCACCAGAGGAAGAATGACCGAGAGAGAGATTTCCAGCAGGAAGAAGCGCTGCTCGTAGCTGGATTGGAAAATCTGGGCGAGCACGCCACGATGATAGAAATCCTCAAATTTGAGCATCGCGTAGATCACGAGCACGATGTAGAGCACGCGTCCGATATCACGCAGGATGGGCAGTTCGAGTTCGCGATGAAAATACTTCGAGCTCATTGAAGACTCGAAGATGATCATCGCCAGGCCAACAGCCATCGAGGAGATGTAGAAGAACACCGGTAGCAGTGGGCTGTACCAGAACGGGTGCAGTTTGTTGGGCATGATCATGTACAACGTGCCTAGCGACGACTGGTGCAACGTCGAGAGAATGACGCCCAGAATGACGAAGACAATCATCAGCCTGCGCACGGCCCGCAAGGCCCATTTCCAGCCAAGACGCTCAAGCACGATGGGAGAGAACTCCAGCGCGAGCACGGTGGTGTACAACATCACGCACCAGGCCACCTCAAACATCACCGAGTGTGGGTTGCGCATGGCGAGTGGGTGCCAGATGTTCCACGGCAGCCCGAGGTCGTACATCAGCGCCGCGCAGACCAGCACATAGCCCATGAAGGCAGTCAGAATCGTGGGCCGCAGGATGGAGTGCCAGCGCTTGATGTTCAGGATTTCGACGGCGGCGGTAAGGGTGAACCCGCCGGCGGCCAGCATCACACCGCACATCACGTCGAAGCCGATCCATAGGCCCCAGGGAAACTGGTCACTGAGATTCGTAGATGCCCCGAGGCCATGACGAAACCGCACCCATGTGGCGTGAAACCCGGCGGCCATGATGACGAGAAACACTGCCTTCCAGAATGTGAACCGTACTTTGGGAGCTGTCATTGCACACCGCCCTTTTCCTCTGCATGTTTTTCCTGAGCTTCGGCTTCAGCAACGTCTTCGCGGCGATGCGTAATCCAGTACACGCCGCCGAGCAGAACTCCGAAGATCGGCACGAAGTCGGGAATGCGCGACAAGACCTGGTAGGTATACACGGGCAGAGCGCGCTCGGTGAGGTCTTCACGGTAGCCAAACTGCTGGAAGTCTAGCGACGAGAGCAGCAAAACCGATGTTCCGCCGACTTCCATCTCGCCGTAGATGTGGTGCAGGTACGTGCCGGGATTGTCCTGGACACGCTTGCGAGCTTCTTTCAGCAACTCTTCCCGATCGCCAAACTTGGTGGCACCGGTAGGGCATATTTCCGCGCAGGCGGTTGGTTTGCCGGACGCGACCCGCGAAGCGCACATAATGCACTTGCGGACGCCGGGAATTGCCTTGCCCCACTCGTACTTAGGAACGCTGAACGGGCAGGCCGCCATACAGTACCGGCATCCCATGCACTTGTGCTTGTCGTAGGTCACCGGGCCGAGTGCAGTCTTTTTCAACGCTCCGACCGGACACACCGAAGCACAAGCAGGATCCTCGCAGTTCATGCACAGCTTGCGCATGAACTTGTCGGCCTTCGTTAGGACTGTGGTGTATTTGTAGGCCGACGTGTAGTTCTGGTCGCCTATCGCGTTGTCGTACGGCAGGCCGTTTTCACTGGCGCAGGCCTGCTCGCACTGTTTGCAGCCGATGCACATTGAGGCATCGTAGAGAATTCCAAAGCTCATGGTGGACTCCGGGCGCGCCCGAACGGTATTCGGCGAGGCGGCTAAGAAGGTACCAGTGTGCCGGCGGGCGTCGCAGGAAAGGGCGAAGGTGGGCCCGTCCGGGCTTAGTATTCAACCCGCGGCGAGGAACCTCCTGGGCCAACGTATTAAATAAGAATGCTGCAGAATTCCGGGCACAGAATGAATGAAAGAAGGCCGGTCGCACAATGACGACCCGGAAACTGATACGGCAGTTCCCTGAACTTCGCACGAAAGTGACAGGCGAAGAAAACTGCGGGGCCCGGGACTTGCTTTCGAAGGACACGCACTATCCTGCCGCCGTCATCCAAACCGCGTGACGACAACGGCCAGAACCACACATTGCGCAGAGCCCTCAGTAATATCGCAGAACGAGCGGCAACCGCTTGGCTGGCTGTACCGTCTCTGCGGGCGGAGCTACTTTAGAACCCCCACGACAAGTTCGGAAGGATCAGGAACAGCGCCAGCGCCGTAAGTAGCACTGCAAAAATGACTCTTTTCATTACTTCCTCTTTCAGAGAGTGCCACGCGGAACCAACCTACCGGGCCGTGGTCATTAACCATAATTCTTAAGGTATGACCCATTGACGCCCGATCCGCGCAGCCGGATTTCTCCGGCCGCAGGTTCAGTCTGTTACAGAGGATGAAGCACTTCTGTGACGCTCGTCACGGAATGCGGTGATGCATTTCGCATCGGGATCGGTCAGACTGGGAAAAGTTTCAGCAGACAGGTGCCCGCAGCCTTATGGCTCTGTGTATAAACGCTACGGCGAAATGCAGCAAAACGGTTGCCGCCATGCGAACCCATCGGTCGTAGCCCTAAAAAGTGAGATCTAATCGCCACTGGGTGAGGGTGCGAAGGTTGGGCGTGGGGTGCGGGTCTTGCGAGGTCGTGAGGGGTTGAAGAAGTTCAGGATCCCACAAACCGCCCAATAACCAAGAGCAATGCCTAAAACGAAACAAACTACGATGGTAAACAGCAGCAAAAACGACATCAAGACTGGCGTCATGTCTTTCCTATTCTACGGCTTAAGGCCGTAAGGCGCAGTCACTCTAACGTGGAATTGACGCTGCTGGCGAGTGGCAAATAAGATACGAGAGTAGAGCTGCGTTTTCCATCCTTTGAACTCACTACAGCAAGCTGTGAACTCTTGTTCCCACCCTTTCCCAAAGGCGGGGAAAGGATGGGGCACCCAGGATCCACACTCATAGTTCAAGGCAATGGGTCTTACCAACATCACAGTCAGGGGTGCTCGGCAGCATAACCTGAAGAACATCAACGTCGAAATTCCCCGGAACAGCCTGACGGTGATCACCGGGCTCAGCGGATCGGGCAAGTCTTCTTTGGCCTTCGACACTATTTACGCGGAAGGGCAGCGGCGGTACGTCGAAACGCTCTCCGCCTACGCCCGGCAGTTCCTCGACCAGATGGAGCGTCCAGACGTGGACAGCATCGATGGCCTTAGCCCATCGATTGCCATCGAGCAGAAAACGACCAGCCGCAGCCCGCGCTCCACGGTCGGCACCATCACGGAAATCTACGATTACCTGCGGCTCCTTTATAGCTCGATCGGAGTCCCACACTGCCCCCATTGCGGCCGCGAGATTTCGCGTCAATCAGCCGACCAGATTGTGCAGCGGGTGATGGAACTCCAGCCGGAAGAGCGGGTCATGATCCTGGCCCCGATCGTTCGCGGGCGCAAGGGCGAGTTCAAAAAGGAGCTAGATAAGCTTGTGCAGCAGGGCCGCAGCCGGGCTCGCATCGACGGCGAGCTCCACCAAATTACCGACGAAGAGGTGAAGCTCGACAGGCGCAAGAACCACACGATCGAAGTCGTGATTGACCGTCTGCTGGTAAAGCCCGGGATCGAACGGCGGCTGGCCACTGCGGTGGAAGACGCGATGAAGATGGCTGATGGCCTGGTGTTGGTGGCTGTCGTGGATGGCGAGGAAAGGCTGTATTCCTCCAAGCTCGCTTGCCCGGAGTGCGGCATCAACGTCCCGGTGCTCGAGCCGCGATCTTTCTCCTTCAACAGCGTTTACGGCGCTTGCCCGGAGTGCAATGGGCTGGGCAGTAAGTACGACTTCGATCCAGCCAAGGTCATCACTGACTGGTCGAAGCCGCTACTGGAAGGCGGGCTTGGTCCGGGATCAGCCTCGCAAAATCTGATACACACGTTGCATCTCGCTGCCGCCGCATACGGCTTCGATCTGTCCAAGCCTTTCGAGCGGCTTCCTCGCAAAACGCAAAACCTCATCTTGTATGGACCCGAGCCGGGCGAGAAAAAGCGTGGAGGCTTCCTCGGCGTCTTCGCCTATCTTCGACAGGCGATGGAAGAAAGCAGCTCAGAGACCTATCGCCAGTGGCTGCTCGACCATATGTCGGCTTCACGATGCCCGGCGTGCGACGGCAAGCGTCTGCGCCCCGAAAGCCTGGCCGTCAAGGTGAATGGCATATCCATCGCCGACTTCACAGCGTTGCCGGTCTCGCGCGCGGAAGGAGCAGCAGCCAAAATCAAGCTCAACGAACGCGCGCAGAAGATTGCGGGCCGCATCTTGCGCGAAGTCATCGAGAGATTGCATTTCCTCAATGCGGTTGGTCTCGGCTACATCTCGCTCGACCGCTCAGCCATGACGCTAAGCGGCGGCGAAGGACAGCGCATCCGACTGGCGACGCAAATCGGCTCTAAGCTGCGCGGCGTACTCTATGTCCTGGATGAGCCCTCAATTGGTTTGCATCACCGCGACAACGAGCGTTTGCTCGCAGCGCTGGAGTCGCTGCGCGACTTAGGCAACACAGTCCTGGTCGTCGAGCACGATGAGGACACCATTCGCCGCTCCGACTACGTCATTGACCTTGGCCCCGGCGCAGGACGCCACGGCGGGGAAGTCGTGGCGAGTGGCACGCCGCGCGAAATTGAGAGCTTTCCGCGGTCGCTGACGGGCCAATACATCTCGGGCGCCAAACAGGTGCTGTACCGTTACGACCGCAGGCACCCCAATGGCAACGCCATCACAATACTGGGTGCGCGCGAGCACAACCTGAAACACGTTGATGTGACGATCCCCCTGGGTGTGATGACTGTGGTTACAGGAGTCTCAGGCTCGGGAAAATCGACGCTGGTCAATGACATTCTCTACCGCGCGCTGGCCAAGGCGATTTACGGTTCCCGCGAAGAACCCGGGGCGCACAAAAACATTTCCGGTACGGAATTCATCGACAAGGTCATCCGCATCGACCAGTCGCCGATTGGGCGCACCCCGCGCTCGAACCCGGCAACTTACACGGGCGTGTTCACGCAGATTCGCGATCTATACGCTATGCTGCCCGAATCGCGCGAGCGGGGCTACAAGGCTGGACGCTTCTCCTTCAACGTCGCCGGCGGGCGCTGTGAAGCCTGCCAAGGCGACGGACAACGTCGCATCGAAATGAACTTCCTCCCCGACGTCTACGTGCAGTGCGAAGTTTGCGGCGGCAAGCGCTATAACCACGAGACACTCGCTGTGAAATACAAGGGCTACTCTATTGCCGACCTGCTGGAAACGCCGGTTGCTGACGCCCTCCCGCTGCTGGAAAACATCCCTCAGATTCGCCAAAAGCTGCAGACGCTGGTGGATGTCGGCCTGGGCTACATCCATCTTGGGCAGTCGGCGGTGACGCTGAGCGGCGGCGAGGCACAGCGCATTAAGTTGGCGCGCGAGTTGAGCAAACGACAGACCGGCAAGACCCTGTACCTGCTCGACGAGCCCACCACCGGACTGCATTTCGAAGATGTCAGCAAACTGCTTGAGGTGCTGCACCGGCTCACCGATCTTGGCAATAGCATCATTATCATCGAGCACAACATGGACGTTATCCGCAACGCCGACTGGATCATCGACCTTGGCCCGGAAGGCGGCGAGGACGGCGGCCGCATCGTGGCCCAGGGTACTCCCGAGCAGGTCGCCGGCGTCAAAAAGTCTCATACCGGCCAGGCATTGGCGAAATTGCTGCACGTTGCATCTAATGCGGTAGAGTTTTAGGGCAGCGCAACGAATACTGTGGTCGAGCCTGAACACAATCCACTCGAGTGGTCTGAACAACCTTCGCGGGGATCGTCCCCGCCTGGGTACACGACCTCTCCTTCGGTAGACGCGCCCGTCGCCCAACTCCCCAGGGCCGTCTTTCCCCCGTGGTCAGCCTGGGATGTGGCCGCGGTACTTGCCTTCACCGTTGCCAGCATCGTGCTCTTCACCGCACTCGCCCTGGGAGCGGCGCATCTGCTCACGGGCAAGCGGCACGTTCCCCTCGGCGACCTTGCCTCCAGTCCAATCGTGGTAATCGGATCGCAGGTCGCTGCGTACCCTCTGGTGATTGCGTTCATGATGTTTCTGGTGCGCAACAAATCGCGCCTGGATTTCTGGCGAACCATTCAATGGAACTGGCCCAAGGCCCGCGCCATTGTATTTTTGCTCGCAGGTGTGGGGTTCGCTTTTGTGGTTGAGTTGGCCTCGCGTTATCTGCCCATTCCCAAATCGTTACCGGTCGACAAGTTTTTCACTGACAGGCTCGGCGCCTACCTGATGGCCATTTTCGGCATCACCCTCGCGCCGCTGCTCGAAGAGCTCTTCTTTCGCGGAATGCTCTATCCTCTGGTGCGTCGTGCCGCCGGTGTTACCGCCGCGGTGCTGGTCACTGCCACCACGTTCGCCTTCATCCATGGCGGTCAATTAGATTATGCGTGGGCGCCGCTCGTAAGCATCTTCGTCGTGGGTTTGGTGTTCACGCTGGTGCGCGAACGCACAGGCTCCGTGGCGGCTTCTTTCCTGATGCACTGCGGTTACAACCTTGCTTTGTTTGGTTCGTTGTGGGTAGCCAGTGACGGCTTCCTTCATCTCGAGAAGGCAATGAATTGAGGTGTTATCGTTGAATATGATGCGAAATGCCCGCGCACGACTCCTGAGACTGCTGGCCGAGAAGTCCTTCCGGCTGGGAAACTTTACGCTTTCCAGCGGCGGCACGAGCGATTACTACATCGATTGCCGGCTGACCACGTTGGATGCCGCCGGAGCCGTTGCCACCGGCGAGCTCGTACTGGAAGAAATCCATGGCCGCAAGTGGCAGGCCGACGCCATCGGTGGCCTGACGATGGGCGCCGACCCCATCGTGGTCGCAACCTCGGTGATCAGCGCGCAGCTAGGCACACCGATCAACGGCTTTCTGGTCCGCAAATCAGAGAAGACTCACGGCACCGGCCAGCGCATCGAAGGCTTCGGCGAAAAGGGCGCGCACGTGGTTATCGTGGACGATGTGTGTACCACCGGCGCTTCCACCATTCAGGCGATTGAAGCTGCCCGGGAGTTCGGGTTTCACATCTCCGGAGTGCTTTGCCTGGTCGAGCGCGAAGAAGCCGGCGGTCGCGCGAACGTGGAAATGGCCGCAGCGCCGGCGCGGTTCGTGGCACTGTTCACGGCTAACGACGTTCGCGCGGAGCACACCGCTATCGAAAATGACCGTTTATCTCGGGCACGAATGATGGCGCAAGGACAGGGCTAAGCCTGTACTAAACGAGATTCATGATCAAAACACTGGAATGGACAGAGGCAGGCGTGCGCTTCATCGATCAGACAAAGCTGCCGACGGAAGAGGTGTACGTCACCTGCAAAAATTCAGAAGAGATTGCCGACGCTATCCGCACCATGATCGTGCGCGGGGCGCCGGCGATCGGCGTTGCCGCTGCCATGGGAGTAGCGCTCGGAGCACTGCAATCGAAGGCCACGACGCTGTCGGAGTTCGAACGTGACCTCGATAGGATCTGCAAAGTGATAGCAGATACGCGGCCTACGGCAGTCAACCTTTTCTGGGGTATTCGGCGGATGCGCGACAAGTTTGACCAGCTTCGCCCTCTGCCTATCGATAAGATCAAAAGCGAACTGGTTGCCGAGGCGCAGCGGGTACTAGCCGAAGACATCGCCATTAATCAAGCCATGGGTCGCAACGGCGCAGCCCTGCTGCCCTCCACGGGCGCCGTGCTCACCCACTGCAACGCCGGGGCCCTGGCTACAGCGGGATACGGAACGGCTTTGGGAGTTATCCGTGCTGCTGTTGAATCGGGGAAAAAGCTTAGTGTCTTCGCCGACGAGACTCGGCCTTTTCTGCAGGGTGCTCGTCTGACAGCGTGGGAGCTGATGAAAGACGGTATTCCCACCACGTTAATTGCCGACAATACGGCCGGAGCCATGATGCGGCTCGGCAAGATCGATGCCGTCATCGTGGGCGCTGACCGCATTGCCGCCAACGGCGACGTGGCCAACAAAATCGGTACCTATACGGTCGCGGTGCTGGCAAAGGAGCACGCGATTCCCTTTTATGTCGCTGCGCCTATTTCAACAATCGACCTGAACACACTCGACGGCAGTCGGATTCCCATTGAGCAGCGCGCCACCACGGAGGTCACCCACTTGGCGGGCAGGCAAATCGCACCTGATGACGTGCACGTCGAGAATCCCGCCTTCGATGTAACTCCCAGCGAATATGTGACGGCCATCATCACTGAACGCGGCGTGGCCCACGCGCCTTATCTCGAATCGCTTCCGAAGCTAGTAAATGCGAACTAGTCCTGATTTCGAACCTAGCAGCGGAGCCACGACGTGGTTTTAGGCCTGGGCGTGCTGCTACGAAGCTCGTAGGTGGTTCATTGTGGTGGAACAGAGGCTATGATTCGAGTGCCGGAGGCACAGAACAATCTAGATCTAGGCGGTGAAGAGGAAAATTTAGCTCGAGTCCAGTAGGGACGGCAGACTTTCGTCACAGCCTCGTAAGTCCGTGCTACACATTCCCAAAAACAGCTCAAGCCGGGGAGCAGCGTCCTTTGTTTCCGGCTAGACCAGCATTAAGATCTCAGCAACGTATAGGACGCCGGCCTTTATAAGCAACCAGCTACTGTTGCCTTGGCTGCGGCGGATTCGGGAATGGAGTTCCCTGCGGCTGGTTCTGGGGTTGCTGGTTCGGCGGTTGCTGATTCGCCGGATTGAGCTGCTGCTGCATCTGCTGTTGTTGCTGCTGCATGCGTTGCAATTCCTGCAACAATTGTTCCGGCGTCTTGTTGCCGCTATTTATCTGGTCAGGAGTCAGGTTCTCGCTGCCCGGTATCCCTGGTTGTCCAGGCTGTAGCTGGTTCTCGTTTTCGACCACAGGTTCGTTCTGCGGATAATCATCTTCCGGCGGCTCGACGCCCTGCGGCATCTGTAGCTGCGGCTGCTGGAAATTGCTCTGCGCGAT
>DASRAA010000077.1:0-49394 GCA_035638375.1 Binatia bacterium
GAACCGAAACAGTCTTGCCCCGGCCCCTACCAGACCGGTCGCTAGCTGCTGCGGGTTCGATATCGCGACGTTATGTGAATATTGCGTCCGCTGAAAGCCAAATCCTCCCATCACATAAATCTTCACATGGTTCGTATTCGAGAGCAGTCGCCCGATGCCACCACCCAGGCTGGTTTGTAGATCGATGTTCTGCTCTGAGCTCTGCAACAGCCCTGCCAGGCCCTCATAGAACCAGTTGTTCCAGCGCAGCAGCCGTTGTGCATCCAGGTTGAGCTGGTTGCGTGTGGTCGCCGTTACCCCAGTGCTGGTAGAGAGTGTGGAGTTATACGCGGCGCTAGCCTGCCAGCGTTCCCGCGGATACGCTATTTCCGAGCCCAGATTGAATTGGGTGGATTGATTTCCTTTCGAGTAGGTAATCCCTGTGTTGATCTGCCCATTGAACCGTTGCCAAAAGCTCTCTGAGGTCGTATCCATCTGGACAACCTTCGGCCGTTCGAGCTCCACCCTCCGCTCGGGAGTCTGCACCACCTCGATCGTCATTGGCCTCCCCTTCTCCGCATTGGCGGTTGAGAGAGTGCCGGTGTATACATTGCCATCTTCCGTTTTCACCAGGAACAGCTGGTTGCTTTCGATATGGTCCACCTGCGACCACTGGACATCACTAGTGCCGAGAATGTACTTCATGCTGATGTACAGCACGCCCTGATTCAGGCCTTTGATCTCGCCTGTCAGGTGATCGCCGTTTTTCATTACGATGACGTCGGTGCTTTCGCGCGCGAATCCGGGTACGGCACACAAAAGCAAAAAAACAATTCCGGCACGGAGATCCATCTCAGGCCTGCTTTGCTCCAGCCGTCCGCGCGTCAGAAACGGGTGCGGGTGCTGGGATGATTTGACACGGACCGCTTAATCGTATCGCACCGGTTGAAGGGAAACGCTGTAGACATCGAGGATCCGCTGGATACGCAACGCGAGAACAATCTGCGGCAAAAAAAAAGGGCCAGCAGCTGGGAGATCCAACCGTGGCCCTCTTGATATGTGCCGTTTAAGCGGCTGCCGACGACACGTTGCGAACAGCCATCGAAATCATCAGGCGGGAGACTCCGGAAACGATGAAGCTAATGCCCAACAGCGTTCCCACCACCCATTCACTGTTAAGCGGCCAATGTGCCCAGATCAGGCAGCCCAACAGCAGAGTGATGAGTGCGTCGAACAGCACCCACCCCCAGCCTTTGTGCGGTCGGAGTTGGAACGCCAGAACAATTGCGAAAACTCCGTACACTACCAGGAACGAGGCAATGATCAGCGTCAAGGCCAGCAAACCTCCGGCCGGATGCATCAGGATAAACCCGCCAGCTACGATGTACAGCAGTCCCAGCAGGATTTCGAGAACCAGTCGTCCGCCGGTTTCTGCACGAAATCCGTAGACGATTTGTACGACACCGTTAAAGATCGCCATCCATGCCACGAAGATCACCACGACTACACCTGCAGTCAGGGAGTCAGCGATGGCCAGAACGCCAGCCACAATCATCAGAATTCCCAAGGCAATGGACCATCCTGAGGCCCGCTTGACTACACCCAATGCCGTTTCTGCCATAAATCCTTCCTTTCGGTGATTCGCAGAGTCGCTGCGGTTCAGAGTTGTGAGTTCGGCCTTTAGGTTGATACGCCCTTCGGTTCGGTAGCGCTAGACTGCGGCAACATTCTTGCAGAGTTCACACGGACAATCAACGCTCAAGGCTTGGAGTCGCCCGTTCGAACCGGTCGAACTGCCGCATATCGACCGCAACCTTGTTGCGCCTACCTCGCGTTGCCACGAAGGCATTAGCAAAACGATAACCCCACTTGACCTCTTCCGTAACATAGGACGTGCGCGTGTGCACAGTGGTTGAAAAGGTCTCGTCAAAGGCGCTGAGCAACACCAGAAACTCCGCATGAATGGCCTTTAGTGATTCGGCCGTCTCGCCGAACAGCGGACTCTTCTCATCGATGGGATGCACGACCGTCCAGGTCAGGGGCAGAAATACGACCCCTGGTCGCTCCAACGGCAACGGGTAGTATCGCCGAGTGCGGCTTCCATCAACGTCTTCGAAACGGCTGAGTAGGACTTTCGCGGAGACTTCAATCAGCTCATTTGAGCGCGGATTGGCCACGCGAAACTCGAAGGCGGTTATGTTCTGGTAAGGAGCAATCAGAGCATAACTGCTAAACAGCATCTTCGCCGTGGGACGCGCGAAACGCGCGAATAGGAGACCCGTAACGATGGCGAAGCCGAACAGACCGACCAGTGCCTCGATGGCAACGATGGTGTTGGCAGCAGTGCCAACCGGCACGATATGGCCGTAGCCGATGGTCGAGACTGTCTGGACACTGAAGAAGAATGCCCGCAGGTAGGGATGGCGTTCCATCCCAACCGTGTCGTTTCCCAACAAACCGCTCAAAGCGTCAGGCCCACACGCAACATAAGCCGCTGCGAACAGTGCATTGATGACGAAGTACATGACGGCCGCGATACCAAAAAATTCCCACCAAGGCATGGTGAGCATGGCATGGTAGGCGCTGAACGACGACCAGAAGCTCAGACCTTTACGCTCGACGTTGAAACTGCCATCGCGATTCAACAGGCGCTGCTGACTCTCGCGGGAGACGACTGCGCCAAAGCCCAGGTCTCGCAGGTCCTGGTCCGATAGAGGCCTGGTTGTTGTTTCTGTTGCCATCCGATCTGTGCTGTCCGCGTCTTCGCCAGAGATGCTCTGTGAGTATAACGACGTGAGATTGGATGCAGGAAGTCGGGTAGAGTCGCCACCTCGCCAGATCAGCGTTTAAACTGGTAACAAGCCTCGATTTAGGAACTAAGTAGGCCTGCCTGCAGGCGGGCGTCCGAAACATCATAGCGCGTCCCTCATTTTGGTCTGTTCCTAATAAGAAGAATTCCTGGAAGAAAGGTACGATTCATGGTCATCAGCGACAAGAAGAAGGGCACGATTGGAATCTTAACCGGCGGCGGTGATGTTCCCGGCCTGAACCCGGCAATCCGAGCTGTCACCATCCGGTCACTGGAAGAAGGCTATACTGTCATCGGCTTACGTCGCGGCTGGGCGAGCCTGGTGGACACGGTTCGCGACGCAGAATACGACAATAGCGACAACTATCAGGTCCTTACCGAGGAGCTGGTCAATCGCGCCGGACGAACCGGCGGTACCTTCCTGCACAGCTCGCGCACCAACCCCAGCACAGTCAGCAAAAACAGCGTGCCGAAGCATCTCCAGGATAAGTACAACGCGGACAAGAACGATCTCACACCGGAAGTCCTTAAGAACCTCGAATGGCTGGGTATTGAACGCCTTATTCCCATTGGCGGCGATGACACATTGAGCTACGGCGTACGCCTCTTCCAGGAAGGCGTGAAGGTCATCGCCATCCCCAAGACGATGGACAATGACGTACCCGGCACCGACTATTGCATCGGATTCAGCACCTGCGTGACGCGCACGATCGAGATGACGAATCGCCTAAGGACGTCGGCTGGTTCGCACGAGCGTTACATGGTACTCGAAGTTTTTGGCCGTTATGCGGGGTTCACGGCCATGTTGCCTACGATGGCCGGGGCTGCGCATCGCTGTGTGATACCGGAACACAAGTTCGATATCGAACGGCTTTGCGAACTTCTGAGTATTGATCGGCGGCGCAATCCCAGCCGCTACTCGGTGGTGCTGGTTTCGGAAGGTGCAATGTTTGAGGGTGGTGAAATGGTCTTCGAAAGCCAGGCAGCCGACGCCTTCGGCCACAAGAAGCTGGGCGGCATCGGTGAATTAGTTGCTGCCAAGCTCAAGGAACTCTCGCCAAAATACAACAATGGGCAGACTGTCGAGTGCATCGAGCAAAAGCTTGGATACCTGGTGCGCTGCGGCGATCCGGATGCAATCGATTCCATCGTGCCTATGGCGTACGGCAATCTTGCCCTCGATTTGCTGCTGAAGAACATTCATGGCCGGCTGGTGGTGGTAAAGAACGGTCGATACGATAACATCCCCATCGAAGTCGTGACTGCCACCAAGAAAGTGGTCAACGTCAAGGAGTTCTACAACACCGAGCGGCTGCGCCCGTATTACGGCAGCTTTGAAATGAAGCCGGTGTTCATCATGGCAAGCGATTAGAGCCAGGGGGCTTGGCTTCCTGCAAGACCTGTCGGAAAATGTCCGCGTGTCCATTGAGCCATTGAACACGTCTCCATCTGCTGATACGGGTCAACTACCTGAACCGGAGCCGCGCTGGTTCGAGCTGCAACGGGTCCCTCCCGCGGATCTCGTTCGCAGTGTCTCCGACTTCTGCGAGGCAAGAACGCTCCGAAAGCGCACGGCAGCGCTGGTGGGCCTGCTGAACTGGACGAGGCGCCCGGCAAAATCATCGGCCGAACTATCGGGATTACCCGGACTAATCGCATATCTCGAGTCGAATCGCGAAATCCGATCGCGAGTTCAATCGGTCTTTGCCGAGCTGCTCTCCGAAATGAACTGCGTTTCCCTGTTCGCGGAAGCCGGCATTCCGTCAGACCACAGCTTCACCTCAGAGATTGGACTTCGCATTTCCGCCCGCCTGCTGCCCTCGGCACGAGAAGAGTCGGATGCGGCCAAGCTACTAGTGACGATGTACCCAACGCAGCGCAGTGTTCAGCGGTTTCTGGAAACGCCGCCGGAGACATTCCAGAAGCTCGTCGATCTGCTCACACCAAGCGACGATCTGCAGTTCGCCGGCCACGAATACCTCGACCTGCAGGAAGGTCTCAGACTCCTGAGTTCCCGTGTCAGCGCCATCGGACTCAACCCGGAGATGCGGTCGCGCAGTTCCATTCAAAGCATTTGCGGGTCGCCGTTCTACGAGATCGTGCCCGCCACCGAGGACGTAATCCATGCTCGCAATCGAGCATCCTTACAGGAAGCGCTGGAAAACTGGCGAAAGATCGAGCATCGCTGCCGCGTCGAGATGGTAGAGGTGCACGAGCACATGGAGAACTCCGGTGTCAGTGTCGAGCTGATCTTTGGCCTACGCAAGATTGCTGCGTGCCTGGCGAGAATGGACTCGATTCTCGTAGTACTTGCTGCCGATACAAATCACGCCCGGGTAAACGCTGTCCATGGACTTCTGGGCGAGTTGATCCGCGGTCGGTTGGCCGACCTGAGCCTCTCCAATCTACTCCGCGAGAACCTCAACCTCATCGCCCGCAAGATGGTTGAGCGGACCGGCCACAGCGGCGAGCACTATATCGCACATGATTGGGCGGAATACAAACACATGTGGCTTGCTGCCCTCGGCGGCGGTCTTCTTACGGTGCTTACCGCCGCCATCAAAGTGAAGGTTCACGATGCGCCCGTATCGCCCTTCCTGCACGCATTTGCCGCAGGCACCAATTACGCCGTCAGCTTCATTTTCCTGCAAATATTTGGGCTCGTATTGGCCACGAAACAGCCGGCTGCTACTGCGGCAACATTCGCCGGAATCATTCGAGAAACCCAGGGGCTCGAACGCGAAAGCAGACTCACGGACTTCGTCGCACGCATCACCAGCACGCAGCTAGCCGCCGCCCTGGGCAACGTCTTCGCCGTTTGCGTGGGGGCCACAATATTTGAGCGTTTTTGGCGACTAATCTTTTCGGACTCGTTCCTTTCCACACCGTCGGCTACCTACATCTATGAGACGCTCAATCCCACTTCGTCGGGGACGGCCTTCTACGCTATTGTCACGGGCGTCATCCTTTGGATGGCAGCCCTCGCCGGCAGCTGGTGCGAGAACTTCGCCGTGTACTATCGGCTCCCAGAAGCTGTCGCACAGCACCCGATGGGTCTGCGTATCGGGCAAGGGCGAATGAAGAAGATCGCCCGCGTCATACACCGAAATCTCGGAGGGTGGAGCACGAGTATCGTCCTCGGATATCTGCTCGGATTTGCTCCGGAGATTGGCCACTTCTTCGGTCTGCCGATCGACGTGCGGCACGTCACGCTCTCCACAGGAACCCTGGCGCTTTCCGTAGCGCACTTCGGTGCCCGCAGCTTCGAGAGATCCTGGTTTTACGAGGCGACGGCAGGCATAGCCGTGATTTTCGTTCTCAACCTGTTCGTCAGCTTCAGCATTGCCGCCTATGTAGGTCTGCGGGCTTACGACGTGAGCGGCCGGGAACAGTGGCACCTGCTGCGGTTTCTGATACTTGACGGCCTGAAGTCGCCGCTGCGTTTCCTGTGGCCCGATTACACGCGCAACCGTCACAGCAAAAGCGTCGAACTATCCGCGATCTCCGAAGATTAACAGTATTTGACTCGGGAATGGCTGGCGTGATGAGAGGGTTTACGCCACTCGCCTGGCACGGGCTCGAATTCGCAATAGAGCGCGGTCCACGACTTCCAGGACTTCGCGCGCCAGTTTTGGGCTGCGATTCTCACGCAACCGCCGCTTGGCCTTGTCCACGTTGAACCAGGTTGGATTACGGTGTCCCTCAAGGGGAGACTCAAGCCGCTCCACTTCGCACAAATGTGCCTGCACTGCTACTACCCCACGGTGAGGCTTGAAACGTTGACGCTTTGAGTGGAAGTACCAGTGAAACGGTTCGTGTTCGATGCGGCCTCTTACGCCCGCCTCCTCGTAAGCTTCTCTTGCAGCCGCAGCGGCATGGGTTGTATCGTGGTCAACCCCTCCCTTGGGAAAGGTCCAGCGGCCACTGCGGGTACGAACCAGCAGGAATTCCGGCTCGCCATCCTTGAGCCGATAACAAACCGCTGCCACGTGAATACGTTGGCCTGTGGATTGTGTGTGGAAATCTTGATTCCAACCGAATATGCCGTAGCTGTTCGCCGATTCCGAATTCGGCATTGAGCGGTCCCTCAGTTCAGTCGGATTGCTAGCTCCTTGCTGACTAACTAGTATCCCCTATTGGACCTGAAGACCAGCATTAATTGTCGATGAAAGGACCATGAGGTGTTTATTGAGTGAATACCGTGTGAACAGCAGGTAAATAGCCAGGAAGAGTTTCGGCGGAGGCCAGCGTCCAAGCATTCTAGCGCACTGAGAAGCGATAGACGGTCGTCGACCGGAACGTTTGTCCGGGCTTCAACTCTGTGGTGGGAAACTTCGGGTGGTTCGGCGAGTCCGGATAATGCTGGGTCTCGAGGCAAAATGCATAGCGTTTCTTGTAAACCTTGCCGTCGGTTCCTGTAACTGATCCGTCGAGAAAATTTCCGGTATAGAACTGAATGCCGGGTTGGTCGGTCAGCACTTCGAGCACTCGGCCGGTCGTGGGCTCGTAAGCTTCGGCGGCCACTATGACTTTTTTTCCGTCGCCTTCGAGTACCCAATTCTGATCGTAGCCGCGCGCCAACTTGAGCTGCTCGTTATCGGCATCGATACGCGCTCCGATGGCGGTCGGCTCGAGGAAATCAAAGGGAGTGCCGGCTACCGGAGCAAGTTCGCCGGTTGGAATCAGGTTCTTATCCACCGGAGTGTAGCGGTGGGCATTGATCTTCATCGCGTGGCCCAGGATGTCTCCGTTCCCCTGGCCCTTGAGGTTGAAGTAAGAATGGTTAGTAAGATTGAGCACAGTGTCAGCGTCGGTAGTTGCCGTGTAGTCGATGCGAAGTTCGTTGCCTTTCAAGGTGTAGCGCACGGTCGTTGTCAGATTTCCGGGAAACCCTTCCTCGCCATCCTTGCTGACATACTTCAATTCCACGCCGTTCTCGGTTTCCGTGCTGGTCCAAACCTTCTTGTTGAACCCGTTGAGGCCTCCGTGCAGGGCGTTGTCGCCATCGTTCTTCGGTACGTGGTAGGTCTTTCCATTCAATTGAAACGTGCCGCCCGCAATGCGATTGGCGTAGCGGCCGATAATCGCCCCCATGTAGGGCTTGTTTCCCGTCTGCACGTACCCATCGAGTCCGTCGAAACCAAGTACGATATTCGCGGTCTTTCCGTTGCGGTCGGGCGCTTCGATCGACTGCACGATTCCGCCGTAGGTGAGGATCTTAACGGTTATCTTGCCGTCCTGCAGGGTGTACAGATCGACCGGCTGGCCGTCCGCCGTACCCGCTGCCTGTTTGGAAACCTTCCCCAACATCTGCACCACCAACACCAGTACCACGAGAAGTACAAAGATTGATTTCATAGGATCTCCGATTGCGCAGTATACATCCCCGTTCTGTTAACGCTGCGCCACTCGTCTTGTTAAGATGCGCGTTTGGGCGAGAACTTTAGGCTATACAAGATGCCGAGCGCGAACAGCACTGCTCCCCACCACGCATTTGCGTGCAGATGAAACAGCACAACCGGATTCACCGGAGGATGGGCCAGTTCCCACAACCCCGCACCCAGGATCAACGCGCCATTCACCAGGAGCGAGATGCCAACGAAGAACCAAATCGATATGCCACCTTCTTTGCGCATGAGCGCTCCTTACCAGACGTAGATGTTGAACAGCACGAAGGCCACGAAGACCGCTGCTCCCCAGAAGATCGGCCGCTGCCATAGAGGCGCGCCGGTTTCGCGTGGAATCGGCGTCACTCCATAGACAAGCCCAACGAGTTCGCTGTCGGCTTTTGGCTTGGTCATCAAGCTGACGATGACGGTGACTGCCACGCACACAACCCACGACCACAGAGCCCGGTACATGTTTTCGGCCATGGCACGAGCATCAGAGGAGAATGCGATGTAACGTAGCGCCGTCGGATCGAACTTTACCCAAAACCACATGCCTATCGACGACAAGGTTCCCGCCAACAAGCCCCAGAAGCCTCCCTGCGGCGAGGTTCTCTTCCACAACATGCCGAGCACTACGGTTCCAAACAGTGGCGCAATAAAAAAGCTGAACAGCGCTTGCACGTAATCCATGATGCTCAGGAACTGCATCACCAGGTACGCCGTGCCGACAGAAATGAGGACTCCGATGATGGTGGTCCACCGGCCCATCTTCACGTAGTGCTCATCACTGGCATTCTTCTTGATCAGCGCGCGGTAGATGTCATAAGTCCAGACCGTCGTGAATGCGCTGACGTTACCAGCCATCCCCGACATGAAGCCCGCAATGAGTGCCGTGATACCAAGGCCCAGCAACCCTGGACCGCAATAACGGGACAGCATCAGCGGTAGCACTTCGTTGTAGCTGTGGCCGCCCGAAGCGATTGCCGCACCCTCGCCGACAAGCTTTTGCGGCAGCACTGCAAGCGCCAGAAGTCCCGGCAAGATCACGATGAACGGGACAAACATCTTGAATGCCGCGCCGATAATCGGAGCCAACTCCGCCGAGCGCAGGTCCTTTGCCGACAGCACGCGCTGTACGACGAGGAAGTCCGTCGTCCAATATCCAAACGAAATCACGAAGCCGAGGCCAAAAACGATGCCCGTCCAGTGAATCCCCATGGGATTGTCTTTGAAAGTGCCCAAAGTCGACCACAGGTGCGTGTATTCGGCTGACGCCCGTACGGCGATCTGCGCCTTCAGGTTGTTCCAGCCACCTGCTTCGATCAGACCCATCACAGGAATGACCAAAGCGCCGGCCCAGATCAGAATGAATTGCAGCACCTCATTGAAAATCGCCGAGCGCAGGCCGCCCAATGCTACATAGACGGCAACGGTGAGCGACGACACCCAAATTGAGAAATTGATGTCCCATCCCAACACCACCTTCATCACTAGCGCCATCGAGTACATGTTGATGCCGCTCATGAGCACCGTCATGAAAGCGAAGGACACCGACGACAGTGTGCGTGCCGCTTCACCGTATCGCAACTTCAGAAACCCCGGGACTGAATGGGTCTTCGAGATGTAGTAGAAGGGCATCATCACCAGGGCGAGGAACAACATCGCCGGAATCGCCCCGATCCAATACCAATGCGTCGCTAGAATCCCGTATTGGTAGGCGGCGGCAGCCCAGCCCATCAGTTCGAGAGAGCCAAGGTTCGCAGACAGGAAGCTAAGCCCGGCGATCCATGCGGTCATTTCCCGGCCGGCCATGAAGAAGTCTTCGCTGGTGTTGGATTGGCCGCGCAGATACCACCCAATACCAAGCACCAATGCGAAGTAAAAAGCGATGATTACCACGTCCACCGCGGAGAGATGAACCAGCCTTTCGGCAACCACCAGAGCGAAAGCTCGTGTCATTCGCAGTTCCTTCGTTGCGGCAGAGAATTACGTTTTCCTTATCGTGTACGTACACGATACAGCTTGGGAAGCCAGTACGTAAAGTCATTGACCTTCGGAGCCGGGCTGCCGTGATTCCGCTCGCTGTACGTTATCATGCCAGTATGGTCATAACCACGAGCGCGCTGCTCTTTGATTTGGACGGTGTCTTAGTTGATTCCACGCCGGCGATCACAAGGGTGTGGGCCCGATGGGCACTCGATCACGGATTTGATCCCGACAAGACCGTGCGCGAAGCTCACGGCAAACCGAGCTTGGACTCCCTCCGCGAGCTCTTGCCGGACGCTGACCACGAGACCATGAACCTGGAAATGGAACGTCGCGAGATCGAGGATCTCGAAGGTGTGGTACCACTGGCCGGCGCCGTCGAGTTGCTGAATTCTCTTCCCTCAGACCGCTGGACCATTGTCACCTCGTGCACCCGCGAACTTGCCGAGGTCCGGGTGCGCGCTGCGCGCCTCCCCCAGCCTCCTAGCATGGTCACCTCCTCAGAAATAACGCGTGGCAAGCCGGATCCGGAACCCTACCTAACGGGAGCGGCCAAGCTTGGATTCAGTCCCGCCGACTGCATTGTTCTCGAGGATGTGCCGGCCGGTATTCGCTCCGGGAAAGCCGCGGGCGCACGTGTGATCGCACTCCGCACCACCGCAACGGAACCGGAACTCAATTGCGAAAAACCCGACTGGATTGTCGACAGTTGCGCCGCAATTTCCGCGCAGTTCGATGCCACGCTCGGCCTGCTTAGACTCACGATTACGTGACATGCTAGCGTATTGAGTTCGGCCGGAGCCTTCATGTTTCGCCATAGAGCACCTGCTTTCATGCTGTCTTTCTGCTGGTTGGCGACGTTCACCGCAATTGCGCAGGTTCCGCCCTCGCGTACCTTCGCTCCTTACCTCGACATGAGCAAGATGGGCGCCCGACTTCCCTCGATCCAGATCGAAACCGGCGTCAACGCCTTCACGCTGGCATTCGTCGTCGCGGGTAATGGATGCGTACCTGTGTGGCTCGGCGGCAGTCCTGTGGCGTCGGACACAGACGTTGCCGCGGCTATACAACAGGTGCGCGCCAAAGGCGCCGATGTCCTCATTGCCTTTGGCGGCTACGACGGCATCGAACTGGCGCAGTCCTGCCCAGATGTACCGAGTCTGCAGGCGGCCTATCAGGCGGTCATCGAAAAGTACAAGCCGAGGGTGCTTGATCTCGACATCGAGCACACTGCGATTGAAGATCCTGTTTCCATCGATCGCCGCAGCCAGGCCCTGAAGGCGCTCGTGGCCGCCAATCCCGGACTCCAGATCAACTACACACTGCCAACCACGCCTGCGGGGCTCACAGATCTCTCCGTCAATGTAATCAAGAGCGCTATGAAGTTTGGTACGCCGGTCAGCATCGTAAACCTGATGACCATGGACTACGGGGCCGCGGTGTTGACCGGCGCAATGGGTCCGAACGCAGTTGCCGCCGCCGCAGGCGCCATGTGTCAGTTGAAATCGGTCGGATTAGCCGCGAAGATCGGCCTCACACCGATGATCGGCGTGAATGACTCAGCCGGCGAGACATTTACGCTTGATGACGCCCAAGTCGTCCTAAACTACGCGCTGGCCAACTCGAATTCAATTGCGCTGATATCGTTTTGGTCGATCGGCCGGGATAACGGCGGTTGTTTTGGGAAGGTCTCGCCCTTCTGCAGCGGCATTCCCCAGAAGGACTGGGACTTCACGCGCATTTTCCAGAAGTTCCTGCAGTAGCTATCCCATCCTCACCACGACTTCATTCACTGATCCCTTGGGCTGCGCTGCCAACGGCATAGTCGCTTGTCTTCCATTGAGGATGACTGCCTTGACGCCTTTCTCGACCCCGTTTGGATTCTCAACCACGATCTGGTAAGTCGCTGCGCGCCATTGCCGCTGCACTTCAAACCGCTTCCAGTCTGCCGGTACGCAGGGATCGATCACCAGTCCTTCGAATGTCAAACGCACCCCCAGAATCCAGCGTGTCGCGGCTGTGTAATTCCAGCCGCCGCTGCCCGTAAGCCAGGGATGCCGCGCTCGCCCGAATGCACTGTGGTCTCTACCCATGATGAACTGGCAATACGAATAAGCCTCTGCTTCGCGTACTTCGATCATGTCATTCTGGTTGTACGGCAAAAGCGAGTTGTAGAACTTCATCGCACGCTCACCGCGACCCAGCTTGCATTCGGCAATCACCGCCCACGGGTTGGGATGGCTGAATATGGCGGCATTCTCTTTAATCCCCTTGTACACGCGGCCCACGAACCCGATGTCATCGTTCGGTTTGGAAAATGCCGGCCACAACAGATGAATTCCGTAAGGTGAGTAGAGGTACCTGTCTACCGCATCCATTGCTGCGCGTCCACGCTCGGAAGACGCCGTGTCAGAAACCACTGCCCACGTGTTGCTCTCGATGAAGACCTTGCCCTCTGCGTTTTCGTGACCGCCTACCTTCAGCCCCTTCGCAGTGATGCCGCGCAGATACCACTCACCATCCCACAACTCGCGCTCGCAGGCTGCTTTCACGTGATCAGCCATCGCAGAGTAACTTGCGACATCTTGGCTTCGCCCCAAGTGCGCTGCCGCTTCCACAAACTCCCGCAGCGCCCAGTGGTGCATAAAGGAGACCATCGCGCTCTGGCCGCCACCCAAATTGAGGCAGTCGTTCCAATCGGCCCGCAGACCCTTGCATATTCCGGTTGCACCAACTTGCTCCGCTGAGAAGTCCAATGCCCGCTTCAAGTGTTCGTAAACAGTCGCCGCGCCCTCATCGGCAAACGGCACTACCTCGTCGAATAACGAAAGCTCACCTGTTTCTTTCACGTACTCGCAAATCGTCACAACTTGCCATAGGTGATCGTCCGAGCAAGCGTGTTCCAGCCCATGAATCATCTGCTTCTTGTCGGGTGCGTGTGCGATGGTGGGCGACTTGAATTCCGGCTTCTTTTGCTTCTCGGGGTCGAACCAATCCGGATCGAACAGGTGGAGTCCGTATCCCGCACTTACCTGCCCTTTAAGCAACTCAATAATGCGCTGCCTGCATTTGACAGGATTCGTGTGTACCACGCTCATCACGTCTTGAGAAGTGTCTCGATAACCCAGACCTGTGCGCCCGCCAACCTCGATAAACGATGCAAAACGCGACCACACTACGCAAGTCTCGGCCTGGTAGAGAGTCCAGATGTTGGTCATCGTGTCGAGACCTTCGTGCGGCGTCTTGCACTGGAAAACCGCCAGCTTCTTCGCCCAATATTCCCGCAGCGCCTCGAATGCGGCGTCGACTTTCGCGAAGTTCGAATACTTGCTCCTGATCTGTTTTCCGGCGGCGCGGTTGCCGACTCCGAGCATGAAAACCTCTCGCGCTTCTTGGCCTGGCGCCAGAGTTAGCCGCTTGTGCAGCGCTCCACAATGATTCCCACCTAGCTCCGAGCTGCCGTTGCATTCTCCGCGCTCGACCGCCAGCGGGTTGGTCTCGGTGTGATAGCTACCCAGAAACTTCTCGCGCACGCAGTCATAACTGTCGGGATCGAAGCTGGCAGTCAGGTAATGAAAGGTCCACGGCTCGTAGAAGAAGTCGTACTCGATTACGCCATCAGCGTAGCTGGAGCCCGCAGCGTACAAACTCATTTGCAGGTTTTGATTGTCGATCTCGATGTGATGAAAGGAAAATTCGACATACGAGAACACGCTCAGCTTGCGTGGCTTGTCGCTCGTATTCTTGATCCGCACATCCCACAGTTCGACGTCGTCCTCGATTGGGATGAATAGCGTCTGCTGTGCGTCGATGCCGTTGTAATCGCACGAGAATTTCGAATACGA
The DNA here is from genome assembly GCA_035638375.1 of Binatia bacterium. Classification (GTDB taxonomy): domain Bacteria; phylum Acidobacteriota; class Terriglobia; order Terriglobales; family Acidobacteriaceae; genus DASRAA01. The sequence goes on from DASRAA010000077.1 coordinate 14,010, forward strand.
CAGCCCGTGCCGGCATTCGTACTTGGCCATGGCGAGATCCTTGCCCACCGGCTGCCAGGAAATCGACCAGTATTCGCCCGTCTGGTCGTCGCGCAAGTACACATAGTGTCCGGGACGGTCCAGCGGAACGCCATTCTGGCGAAACCGCGTTATGCGGTGATGCTCAGCGCTCTGGTAAAAGGAATACCCTCCCGCATTGTGGGAGATGACCGTGCATAAATCGCGCACGCCCAGATAATTGGTCCACGAAACCGGCACATCCACTCGGTCGATCACATACTCCCGATTTGTATTATCAAAGTACCCGTAGCGCAAACCGACCTCCGTTCCAGCCCGACAGACTTCGCTCAGGGCAGGCTCCGGACACGGAGGTTCTGAATCGCATTTCTCCGTGTTCTCCGTGTCTCTGTGGTGAATGTCTTTCTGCACGGAACAGCGGAGCTACTTCCCGCTCTCCGCCGTTACAAACTGCCGCAACCACTGCAACAGTTCATTCGCTTTTGCTCGAGTGTCAGCCTCCACCGTCAACCGCAGTACCGGCTCAGTTCCTGAAAACCGCAACAGCGCCCAGTTATCGTTTTCCAGCAGCAGCTTGGTTCCATCCATATGCGAGATGCTGACGACCTTGTACGGCCCAATGTGCGAGCTAGGCGCTTGCATCATGCGCTTGGGGACCGCAATCCGCATCTCTGGCGTGGCCGGCAGACTCTCTTCGACGTAGCACAGCCGCCCTGTCAGCCCGTAAACCTTCTGCAGTAACTCCGAGACCTTCAATCCCGTCTTCGCCAGCATCTCCACCACCAGCGCACATGCGAAAATGCCGTCCTTCCCCAGGATGTGCCCGCGGATGGTCAGGCCGCCCGACGACTCGCCGCCCAGCACAGCATTGTGCTCCTGCATCGTCGAAACGATGTGCTTGAAACCCACCGGCGTTTCGTAGCACTGCTCACCCAGCTTCTTGGCCAGCCGGTCGAGAAGGTGCGACGTAGACAAATTTCGTACGACGCCCCCGCGCTCGCCGCGTATTTCGTGAAGATACCAATAGAGAAGCAGCAGCACATCATTGATCGACACGTACTCGCCGCGCTCATCGAGAATCGCGACCCGGTCGGCATCGCCGTCCATCGCCAGCCCCAGGTCGTAATCCCCTTCTTTCATCTCTGAGCTCAGCAATCGCAGGGCATCTTCATTGGGCGCGGGCGACCGCCCGCCAAACAGCGGATTATGTCGCTCGTGGATGAACGTCACCCGGCAACGCGCTTCGGTCAGGACGGTCCCCAGCGTGAGTTGCCCAACACCGTACATCGGATCCACGATCACCCGCAGACCTGCCTCGCGAATCTTCGCAAGGTCTACCAGCTTCTCCACAGCATCCACGTATTGATTGGTGAAGTCGTGTTTCTCGACGATCCCAGCGTCCAGCGACAGGTCGAGCTCGAGCTTGATGACATCGGCTTCGCTCAGCGCATTGGCTTCCCTCTCGATCAGTCGTGTTTCGTTGTCGAGCAACAACGAGCCATCGCCATGGAACACCTTCAGCCCGTTCCACTCCGGGGGATTGTGACTCGCCGTGAACATCAAGCCGTAGGCAGAGCCCTTGATCGCCGTGGCATAAGTGATCAGCGGCGTGGGAGCGTCTTCAGCCTGCAAAATTGCTGCAATATCATTGCCTGCGAATACTTCCGCCGAAGCCTCGGCGGCCTGCTTTGACAGGAACCTTCGGTCGTAGCCGATAATCACGCCCTTTTTCTCCAGCGATTGTCGCGTGATCTCGTTTGCCAATGCTTGCGATAGGCGACGCACGTTGTGCAGCGTGAATCCCTCGCCGATCAGCGCTCGCCAGCCGCCGGTACCAAACGCGATCAGGTTTTGTTCTTCCTGCCGCCGCGGACGGTACAACCGTTTCTGAAGAATGAACTCCGCCCGCTCGAAATCTGCATCCGAGTTAATTCCCTGCACTTCGTCCTGATCGTAGAGTTGGTAGCTTTCGACTTTCAGTCCGGAGCGAATCAACTGGTGCACGCAATCGGTCAGCCGGTAATCGCCGTCGACCGGTGACGGCGACAGCTTCTGCAAGGCGCTTGCGATCACCCGGGCATTCACCACGTAAGCGCCAACATTAAGTTCGCGGATCGCCCGCACTTCGGCTGACGCTTCCGTGTCTTCGATGATGTCGATAATCTGCCCGCCGGCGTCACGGATGATCCGGCCATAGGGCAGCGGCTTGTCGACAATCGCCGTCAGCAGCGTCAAATGCGCTTGCTTCAGGCGATGCCGGTTCAGGAGTCCGAGTATGGAAGCGGGTCGAAACAAGGGTGTATCGCCGTATAAGATGAGCAGGTTTCCGCTGAACTCGGAGATCGCTTCGCAGACTCGCCTCACCGCGTCGCCTGTGCCACGCGCTTCTTCCTGACATACGTAGTGAACCTTAGGGCCAAGGTGGTCGCGAACGTGCTGCGCACGGTATCCGACAACAACGTAGATATCGTTCGGCTCCACCACCTGCAGGGCGTTCTGTACCACATGCTGCAGGATCGTGTGGTCTCCTAGCTGCTTCAGGACCAGAGGCCCACCGTCTCCAGTGGCCGCATCCTTCCCCGCTGCGAGAATGGCGGCTTTCAGCTCATTTCCGGCAATATTGCTATCCATCGCCATAAGTGACAATCACGCCTCAACGTATTCCGCATCCGCCATTGCCGGTCTCGGCCCATGGATCGGCACAAACCTGGCCAGAGTCATGGCTGGGATCGCCGAAATCAGTACCCACAGAAAAAAGTGCTCATATCCCAGCTTGGTCTGCACCCAGCCGCTCACCGCCCCCGGCACAACGAGTCCAAGGTTCATCAGCGAATTGGCGAAGGCGTAGTGCGCCGTCTGATATCTTCCCGGCGCTATCTCCTGCATCATTAGCAGCATGACGCCCACAAATCCGAACCCGTAGCCGAACATCTCCAGCGACATTGCGCCGGCGATCAGGGCTGAATTTGTGGGTAGCATAGTGCTCAAGTAGAAGTACGTCAGCATGGGGAGATTCATGACCAGAATCAACGGCAGCAGCGCGCGCTTCAAGCCGAGCCAGGCAGCAAAGTACCCGCCCAATACCGTCCCGACGATAAACGCCGCGGTGCCAAAGGTTCCATAAATCGTCCCAAATTGTGCCGTGGTGAGTCCCAATCCCCCGTGCTCGCGAGCCGCCTTCAGGAACAGCGGCCCGATCTTTACCACCTGCCCCTCGCCCGCCCGGTAAAGAAATACGAAGAGCAGCAGAAAACCGATGTGCGGCTTCTGGAAAAAACTGATCACGACATCCCAGAACGTGGTCAGCACTTCAGCCAGGTTGCGTGAGTGGCGCTCAGCTCCGCCTTTGGGAAGAACTCGCGCATGAAATAGGCTCAGCAGCACCAGCGTGAGGCCCACCGAACCGAAGATGATCATCCATGCCCGCACCACCGCCATCCGCGATTCGAGGTATCCCGCGAGAATCAGCAGTCCACCCTGCGAAACAAACCGCGCGATGTTGTAGAACGCTCCCTGCCATCCCGCGTATTTTGCCTGTTGCCTCGAACTGAGGCTCGCGATGTATAACCCGTCAGCCGCGATGTCGTGGGTTGACGAGCAAAACGCAATCGCTGCCAGCAGGGCCACGCTATAACGAAAGTAGCCGGGCAAGGGTAGGCAGAGGGCCAGCAGACCCAGGCACGTGCCGCCAATGAACTCTGCCGTAATGACAAAGAACTTCTTGGTCCGGTACATCTCAAGGAAAGGACTCCACAGCGGCTTGAGCGACCATGGAAGCCCCAGCAGACTTACCGTCGCTGTGATGGTCACGTTCGATACGCCCATGCGTGAGTAGAAGATCAGCGCCATCATGTTGACGGCATAAAACGGTAGCCCTTCGGCAAAATACAGAGTAGGGACCCACAGGCTTGGGCTAAACCTGCCGCCTGCTCTGCTCATCACCATTTCACTAGTTCGCGTTTCCAGTCTGTGCTCCTCTTGCCTCCGCCTTCGCCGTAATACAAACAACCGCTCAACGGCGCAACTCGTTCCTTTTATTCAATCATAAACGAACATATTCGAAAGTAAAAGATAATCAGGCAAACTCGGCTTGAGAGCTCGGTTGCGCAGCAAATAAACCTTAGGTGAAGGAAACTGCGGAATCTTTGGCTTAATGTACCAGCCGCTCTAGCAACCGATGCACGCCGCTTAGACTTCCGGGCCACAGCAGCACCGTTCCGGCCACCCATCCCAGGATGAGTGCCGTATTGCATGGGATCGCTGCCAAGGGCTGCAGGGGACGCTCAGCGTAAACAGGCTCTCTGAGGAGGCGATCGACTCGCGCTGCCAGATCATCGTCATGGCTCATCAGCGACGACAGCACATACGGCGGAGCAGACTGCACTCCCAGCTTCGCGACCCGTACCAGGGCTGTGGCTAAAGAAAGAGCACGTTCCTGGCTTCCATCCACCGCTTCGTCATCCGCCGACCACTCAATGAATCGGGCCCAGGCTCGTTCGATCTGGCCAAGCCCCCGGCAAAACGGAACGGCATCGGGCATCAGCAAGAACGCCAACTTCTTCAGATTGTCGCGCGAAGAGCGATGGGCTGTTTCGTGACGAATCGCCACTGCCCTTTGTTCTTCGCTCAGCGCCTCCATCACTCGTTGCGAAACCACGAGACGAGGATGCGTGACTCCGGCAACCGCCATAATGGCTGCGCAGTCCTGAACTACCAGCATGTCGGCCGATTCCACAGAGCCATCGGCCGTTTCGCTCTCGCGCCTCCAACGACGCAAATACCGCTCGGTTTGGACGATCGAAGCCCCGCTTCGCACCAGCGAAACTGCACAGACCGAAATGCCCAAAAGCGCCGAGGCGAGGCAGATCCATCCAACACGTTCGCCGGCAATATCCGGTTCCCACCACACGTAACTTGGAATGCAAAAGCCTGCGACCAGAAAGGCCGAAACGACCATCGGCGCGGAACGCAATGCGAAGAGGAACCGCGCGGCCATGCGTGGCTTCATCGTCCGCGCGATTCGCAGTCCGGTCGATGCGAATCCTCGAACGGCTAGCCAGATAGCAGTGTGCGCCACGTAAAACGTGGCAAAGCACAGGACGACCAGCCGAACATAGTAGGGAAAAATCATTTCTGCTTCGAGTTAGCTAGCTCTTCTCGCTTACGTTGAATTTTGTTCTCCAGCTCGTCCAGTAGTTGCAAATCGTGCGAGCCGACGGCATCCACCAGGCAGGAGAGCAGCAGGTGACGCGACTCCTCGGGTCCTGACAAAAAGCCTGCCATCATCTCCCCGGCCCGACGGCGATTCCACTCTTCCCGCGTCAGCTTGGGCGCGTACACGAAGGCTCTCTCCGTCATCTCCCGTCCCAGCAAGCCCTTCTTGTACAGCCGATCCAGCGTAGTCATCACGGTTGTGTAGGCCAGTTCGCGCTGCATCTGCCCAACCACGTCCCTGACATTACTTGCGCCGAAATTCCACAGTACAGCCATGACTTCCAGCTCCAGCGGCCCCAGCATCAATTGCCGATCGGACAAAGGATCATCGCCGAGCACATAGTTGACAACATGCTTCATCGACACTGCTCCCGGTTGATTTGCGAAGCCGATTGTACCCTTCACAACCGGCCACACGCCAGCGAAACTCCCTGCGAATACCGGGGGTGAACGCTACTTCCCTTGCCCTTTGTCGAACTCCGCCAGCTTCCCGCTCTTCAGCTTGTCCCACTCAGCAATCCGCACTTTCGCCGCTTCGCTCGAGATCCGATACACCTCCAGCGCCTGCTGCGGCGTCGTTCGATCGCCGCCCTCTACCACCCGCAATGCCGATTGCAGGCCGCTGGCTGCCGTTGTTAACCCCATGGCGTCCGGGGTGCCCCTCTCGATTTCAGTGATCTCAGAGACCACTCGCTCCACTTGTATTTGCGGTTGACCTGTCAACTTCTCCTTTAAGTTTGCCAGCCGTTCCTTCGAGGCTTTTATCTGCTCTTGTGCCCTGCGTACCCGCAGGGTCGCTGCCAAGATTTCCACACCTAACCGTTGCTGTTCTGCCAGTTCTGAGGCGGTTGCGTTTGACCGAGGGTCCATCTTGACCGTCACCGCCGTACCGAGCTTCGCGCCATCCACCGTGAAATCGACTTGGTAGTACCCCGGAGCCACCTTCGGACCTCCCTCGATTCCAGTCTCCTCATCCACTGCATCGCTGATCCCGGCACTGCTCCAGCGCAGATCCCAAACAAACCGATGCATCCCTGGAGTTGTTTCCAGTACCGCGGGCTTCGGCAGCCATCGCTCCGCAATCGGTAACGGAGGCCCGCCCTCAGCTCTCCTCTCTCCGCTCACATATCTGCGCACGAGCTTTCCTGTTCCGTCGCGCACTTCCAGCGTCACCTTCATTGCTTCCGCCGGCAGGTAGTAATCGATCACTGCTCCGCTTGGCGGATTGTTGGCCATCGGCTCCTCTGGAGGAAATGGACTCCCCAAAAACGAATCGTTATCGATACGTACCGCCACCGCCGGAGCGAACACTCGCGCCTTGTCCGTCTCCGGGTTCGCGACAATTTGCCGCAGCGCAGTGATATTGTCCATCACCCAGAACGCCCGACCGTGTGTCGCAATCACCAAGTCATCGCCATGAATCACTAGGTCCCGCACGGACGTCACCGGCAGGTTGAACTGCAAGGGCTGCCAATGATCGCCCGCGTCGAACGACACGTACACGCCCAACTCCGTTCCGGCAAACAGCAGTGCCTTGGCCTGAGTGTCCTGGCGGATCACATTCAGAAACGCGTTCGCCCCGATGCCCTGCGTAATTGGCTGCCACGTCTTCCCGTAATCCCGAGTGCGATACAGGTACGGAGCCCGGTCGTTCAGTCTGTGCCGGTCAACGGCAACGTAGGCCACCGCCGGATCAAAGTGTGAGACCTCGATCATGGCAATCTTGCTCCAGTCGCTCAGCTCCTTTGGGGTCACATTGGTCCATGTTTTCCCAGCATCGGTGGTTACATGCACCAGCCCTGTATCGCTCCCCGCCCAGATCACGTTCGCCTTGAGCGGGGAGGGCGCAATCGAGAAGACAACCCCGAACCCACGTTGCTTCGCGTTCTGCACCGTAGCGGAGGTTTTTGCTTCATCAGTGGAAACCGGTCCAGCACCTGTCAAATCCGGACTGATCTTCTCCCAATGCAGCCCGCCATCGGTCGTCTTCATAACGTACTGTGTGCCCAGATACAGCGCACTCCTCTCCACCGGCGACATCACCAGCACCGGCGACCACGGCGCGCGATATTTCCTGGTGTCGATCTCCGTCACCCCCACCGGCATCGGCCAAGGCGAGATGTCCTGGCTCAGCGAAGTGCGCCGATCGAAACGCGACACTCGGCCATACGCCCCGCTGGCATAAAAGATGTTCGGGTCATTGGGATCCATAGCAATCCAGCCGCTCTCTCCGCCGCCTACTAGAAACCAATCCGTCGCCATGATGTGACCATGGTCGGTGCGGCTATACACCGCCGCGCTGCCGCTGTCCTGCTGCGCCCCAAATACCGCGTAAGGAAATCCGTTGTCCGTCGTGACGTGGTAGAACTGGCCAATCGGCTGATTGAACCACGATGACCACGTAGCTCCATCATCCACGCTCACACTCGTACCCTGATCGGTAGCCACCACCATTCGCGACGAGTTCGCGGGATCGATCCAAAGCTGATGGTAGTCGTCGCCGCCAGGCGCACCGCGCACAATGCTGAGCTTCTTGCCTCTAGCTTCCAGTCGGTACAAGGCCACATTCGGCACGTACACCACGTCAGGGTTGCTCGGATCAATGGTCGGCTGATTGAAGTACCAGGCGCGGCTGGTCAATCGTTTGTCGCTGTTTGCCAACACCCAAGTGTCGCCACCATCATCCGACCAATACAGCCCAGACTTGTTTGCCGGATCATTCTCCTTCCCCTGCTCGATGAGCGCGTACGCCCGGCGACCATCGGCAGCGACCGTTACTCCCACACGCCCCCATTCGCCGTTCGGCAGTCCGTTGCCTTCGAGTTTCTTCCAGGTCGCACCTGCATCCGTCGTCCGAAAGATTCCGCCATGACCGCCATTAATGGGCGCATACGTACTCCAAGCAGGCCGGTGCGCCTGCCACGTTGCTGCAAACAAAATCTGCGGGTTCCCGGCTGCGATTGCCAGATCGCTCACGCCAATTTCGGCGCCTTGATCCAGGACGTGCAACCACGTCTCTCCACCATCGGTTGATTTGTACACGCCTCGTTCCGGGTTTGGTCCGTAGGCATGGCCTAGCGCCCCCACATAAACCACCGCCGGATTGTTGGGATCAACCACGATCCTGCTGATCTGCCGCGTCTCCCGCAGTCCAAGGTTGGTCCACGTCTTTCCACCATCAGCTGACTTGTAAACCCCGTCGCCCGAGGCCAAGTCGCTGCGAATGTCAGACTCGCCTGTGCCCGCATAAATCACCTGCCGATTCGAGGGTGCGACCGCCAGCGCTCCGATGGAGGCGATGGGCTGTCCGTCGGTAAGCGGAACCCAGGTCACTCCGGCATTTTCCGTCTTCCATATGCCGCCATCGACCGAGCCCATGAAGAACGTCGTCCCGTTTCCCGGGATGCCAGCGACCGCAACCGAGCGCCCACCGCGAAACGGTCCCAGTAAGCGCCACTGTAGGCCCGAGTACAGGGACGCTGGAACAGGCTGCGCCCACAAAAATGCCGCAACCAAAGCGTACAGTAGCCATACCAACACGCAAGACCGCAAGATCTGCCTCATTCGTCGAGAATCCTCGCCTCAGAAATTCGCGTTCATTTAGACTACACTTCGCCGTTTCAACAACTCATTTCTGGATGTCTATGCGCACAAACCTAGCATTGCTCTGCTTCCTTATTGCCTTTCCGCCAGTCCATCACGCCCAAACAGCCAAAGTTGACACCAAAGCGCTCACCGAGATGCGCTGGCGAAACGTCGGCCCGTTTCGCGGAGGCCGCACACGTGCCCTCAGCGGCGTTCCCGGTCAGCCAAACGTTTTCTACATCGGCGCGGTGAATGGTGGCGTGTGGAAGTCCACTGACTATGGGCGTACCTGGCAGCCCATTTTCGACGATCAGCCAACCGGCTCGATCGGTGCTCTCGTGGTCGCTCCTTCCGATCCCAACATCATTTACGTTGGAAGCGGTGAAGGTCTTCATCGCCCCGATCTCTCTGTCGGCGATGGCATCTACAAGTCTACCGACGCGGGCAAAACTTGGACGCACCTCGGCCTGCGCGAGGGCCAGCAAATCTCTCAGATGGCCGTCGACCCCCGCAATCCCGACCGTCTGTTCGTGGCAGTCGCCGGGCATCCTTACGGCCCGAATCCGGAGCGCGGAATCTTCCGCTCCACTGACGGGGCCAAGACGTTCGAGAAGGTCCTCTACAAGAACGAGAACATCGGTGCAGCAGGCGTCGCAATCGATCCGTCTGACCCTAACATCGTCTATGCCACATTGTGGGAGGCCCGCGAGGGTCCGTGGGAGAATGGCTCCTGGAACGGCACGGGTGGAGGCATCTTTAAGTCCACCGACGGCGGCACCACCTGGAACCAGCTCGCGGGTGGCTTGCCTGACGGCATCGTGCAAGCTTATGTCAACATCTCGCTCAGCGATCCAAAGCGCCTCTTCGCCTCAGTGGCTACCCAGGAGGGCGTTGACCTCTGGGCGTCTTCCGATGCCGGAGCAACCTGGCACACGGTCACTAGCGATCCGCGCCCCAAAGGCCGTATTGGCGGCGGAGATTTGCCGGTGCCGATGATCGATCCGAAGAATCCCGATGTGGTTTACATGGCTTCGACAGTCACGTGGAAATCCACCGATGGCGGCAAGACTTGGATTGGCTTTCGCGGCGCGCCAGGGGGCGATGACTATCAGAACATCTGGATTAACCCCAACGACCCGAACACCATCTTCATCACCAGTGACCAGGGCGGAATCATTACCGTCAACGGTGGGCAATCATGGAGCTCGTGGTACAACCAGCCCACCGCGCAGATGTATCACGTCGCCGCCGACAATGCCTTCCCTTACCGACTTTGCAGCGGTCAGCAGGAGAGTGGCTCGGCCTGCATCTTCAGCCGCGGCAACGATGGCCAAATCACCATGCGCGACTGGCATCCTGTGGCTCTTGAGGAATACGGCTACGCCGCGCCTGACCCGCTCGATCCCGATATCGTCTATGGCGGTAAGCTCACGCGCTACGATCGGAGAACCACGCAGGCACAGTACGTCATGCCGGTTCAGTTGCGGCCACCGGATTTCCGCGTCGTCCGCACCGCGCCGTTGATGTTCTCGCCGGTTGATCCTCACCAGCTCTACTTCGCCGCCAATACGCTCTGGAGCACAGGCGACGGCGGCCGCAATTGGAAGCAGATCAGCCCCGATCTCACCCGGAAGACCTGGGACGTTCCCGCCAACGTCGGGATCTTCGCCAGCGAAGTCACGCCCACGCAGCGCGGCGTGATCTATGCGCTGGCGCCTTCGCCACTCGATATCAACCGCATCTGGGCTGGAACCGACGACGGCTTGATCTGGCTCACAACCGACGGCGGCAAGAACTGGAACAATGTCACGCCACCTTTGCTCACTGCCTGGCAGAAGGTTTCGACACTGGAAGCCAGCCACACTGACCCGAACACTGCTTACGCGGCAATCAATACGCTCCGTCTCAACGATCTGCGCCCGCACATCCTGCGTACTCGCGATGGCGGCAAGACCTGGAGTGAGATCGTCACCGGCATTCCAGACGATGAAAATGTCAACGCCGTACGCGAAGATCCTAAGCGCAAAGGTCTGCTATTCGCTGGAACTGAGCGCACTGTGTATGTTTCGTTTGATGACGGAGATCATTGGCAATCGCTGCGGCTGAACCTGCCCGCATCTTCAGTGCGCGATCTCACCATCAAGGACAACGACCTGGCGATCGCTATGCACGGCCGCGGTTTCTGGATCCTGGATGACATTACTCCGCTGCGCCAGCTCAACGACAAGGCGCTCGTTGATAAAGCGTTCCTCTTCGAGCCGGCGTTGGCCTATCGTGTCCGCTGGAACACGAACTCCGACACACCGCTTCCGCCTGATGTTCCCGCGGGACAGAATCCGCCGGACGGCGCGATCCTCAACTACTATCTTGGCCCGGGCACGTCTGGAGATGTGACGCTGGAAATCCTCGACAGCTCGGGCAAGCTCGTGCGGCGCTATTCCAGTGCTGATCCATTGCCTGCACCTGATCCGGAACTGGCAATTCCGAGCTATTGGGTTCGTCCTCCGCAGAAGCTCAGCAATCAGGCGGGATTCCATCGCTTCGTGTGGGACCTGCATTACGCGCCGATTCCCGGCGTGAAGCCCGATTATCCAATCGCCGCCGTGTACCAGAACACGCCGCCGGTTTCGACATCGCCGTGGGCGGTTCCCGGCAAGTACAAGATTGTGCTGACGGCGAATGGGCAGAAGTACACGCAGGAGCTCACGCTGGCGATGGATCCGCGTGTGAAGATCTCTGCTGCTGATCTTCAGCAGCAGTTCGATCTCTCGCATCAGGTCTATCAGAACCTGCTTGCGCTGCAGCCCATCAACGACCAGATCGAGCAGATTCGCGCTCAGATCAAGGCGCAGCGCGCGAAGTCGCCATCGCCGGAAGACACCGCCAAGCTCGATGCCTTCTCGCAGAAGCTGGATGCTTTTGCCGGGGCGAGTGGACGTCGCCGTCGCGGCAACCAGCCGGCAACAACTCTCTCCAGCGTTCGCGGCAGCCTGTTCGAAGTCTTCTCGGTATTGCAGGATGTCGACGCAACTCCGACTCCGCAAGCCACGCAAGCCGTTCCGGTGTTGAGCCAGTCAACCGAGACCTTGCTGAAGCAGTGGGAGCAAATTCAGAAGACCGACCTGCCGCAGTTGAAATCGCAACTCGGCATTCTCGCTCTTCCTCAAGCGTCAGTTCAGCGAAGCTCGGGGGGAGGTATGAACCAGGATGAAGAGTAGCTGTACTTGAAACTTGAAACTCAATGCGGGTGCCCACCCTGGTCCGCGTTGGTTGCGGACCAGGTGGGACGGAACAACTGGGCGACTGGCTACTGGCTGCTGGTTCTCAGCAGCCAGTTCACAATCGAGTCCCATTCGCGCTTCGAGTCACCGTCGCCGGTCGGCCGGTCGGCTCGACGGTACCAATACTGGGCATTCGACAGATCGCCTTCCTTGCGATGCAGATAGGCGTGTACCCAGGAGCCGTTCGGGCCTTCATCGCGCTGGGCGGTCTCGTGGGCTTTGTTCCAATCCCCTTTAGCCTCCCACCATAAGGCTTCCAACGCCGGGTTCAATCCTTGCGGAGGCCATGCCTGCTTCAGCGACTCGCAAAATTCCGTGATGTCCATGGGATCCTCTTGGCGATATGGTCTGCCTTCGTGAAGCTATTCGATGCTGCGCCCTTCTGCAAGGCCGGATGACACTGCTCGCAGTGCGCCGCATCAGTCGATCTCCGTACGTCCGCTGGCCCCGAGGCGTCGTGCTATGGTTTCGTCATGCTTTGCAAAATCTTCTGTGCCATCGTCGCCCTTTGTCTAACGTCCGCCGTCTTTGCCCAACCGGAATCTGATGGTGTGCGAGCCGTCCGCGAACTTGAACATTACCGCGAGAGCCTCATTCCACTCTGGATGTCCGACTTCGGCGACCTCACTCGGTACCGCCAAGCCAACGCCAAGCTATCGCCTTCTGACGCCAGGGAGAACCGCGTGGTGTTCCTGGGTGACTCGATCACTGACATGTGGAAGCTCGAGCAATCCTTTCCTGGCAGACCGTATATCAACCGAGGCATAGGAGGACAGACGACTCCACAGATGCTCATTCGCTTTCGCCCGGACGTAATCGATCTCGTACCTAAAGTTGTCGTCATTCTCGCCGGTACCAATGACCTCGCCGGCAACACCGGGCCGATGACTCTGGCAGAAATCGAAGCCAATCTGCAGACTATGGCCGAACTCGCGCGCGTCCATGGAATTCGGGTCGTTCTCTCATCGGTGCTGCCGGTTAACAACTACACCGAACGCTCGAAACTCTTTTTTCCGCTTCGGCCTCCTGCGCAAATCCTTGAACTCAATCAATGGATCAAGGATTACGCCACTCGAAATAGCTATGTTTATCTCGACTATTTCAACGCCATGGTGGACGAGAAAGGCATGCTGCGCGCCGATCTCGCCGAGGACGGCCTGCACCCGAACGCGAAGGGCTACGCGATTATGACGCCTCTCGCGCAAAAGGCGATCGAGCAGGCGCTGGCGGGCGGTGAAAGCACGGCCAGACTATGATTTCGGCCAAGTAGCACTTACCCGCATCAATGCTGCGGCGTCTGTCAGTCTGGGTGTAGGCTGGATAGATCTCTCTTTAGTGGCCTGTTCCTCCTCATAGCGACAGACCACTAGCTCTCGAGGTTTCTTCATGCCCACGAAAACCGTCATGGAAGTTGTTGCCGCCAAGCGCATGGCGAATGTCCGCTATGCCATCCGCGATCTGGCTGTTGTTGCCGATGAAGTAGCGCGCGAAGGACACAAGATTCTTTACCTCAACATCGGCGATCCATGTAAGTTCGACTTCCCCACCCCGCCACACATGATCGAGGCAGTGGAGAAAGCCATGCGCGACGGGCATAACGGCTATGGCGAGTCGCTCGGCATCAAGCCGGCGGTGGACGCAATTCGTCATCGCGCCGAGGCACACGGCTTCAACGACATTCAGAGCGTGTTTGTCGGCTACGGCAGCGGAGAGGTGATCGACAGTTGCCTGACGGCGCTGGTCAATCCCGGCGAAAACGTGCTGACGCCGAGCCCCGAATATCCGCTGTACGGTGCTGTGCTAGCCAAGCTGGGCGCGGTGCCGAACGCCTACGATCTGGATGAGTCGAACGGCTGGGAGCCCGACGTCGATGACATCAAAGGCAAGGTGAACGATAAAACGCGGGCGCTGCTGCTGATCAACCCAAACAATCCCACCGGTGCGGTGTACTCAAAGCGCACACTCGAACAGCTGTTGGAGATCGCACGCCAGTACAACCTCGTCATCCTCGCCGATGAAATCTACGACAAGCTCGTTTACGAGCCGGGTGCCAAGCACATCTCTATCGCCACGCTGGCGCAAGACATTCCGATCATCACGTTCAACGGATTGTCGAAGGCTTATCTGGTGCCGGGATGGAGAATAGGGTGGGCCGTCGCGACCGGGCCGCGCGAGGCGCTCCATCATTACTTAGAAGCCGTGCATCGGCTGCTGCGCGCGCGCTTGTCGGCGCCGCATCCGTTTCAGCACGCGATCAAGCCGGCGCTGGAAGGCCCGCAGGACCACATTCCCGTGATGCTGGAAAAATTATGTCGGCGGGCGCAGATCACGCAAGACTGGGCCAAGCGCACACCGCGTATGAGTCTGGTCGCCCCGAAGGGAGCATTCTATGCCCAGCCCTCGCTCGACATCCCCGACGACGATTTGACCTTCGTCACCGATTTGCTGAAGCAAAAGCATGTGCTGGTGGTGCATGGGTCGGGGTTCGGGCAGAAGGCGGGAACAAAGCATGTGCGGATTGTGTTTTTGCCGCAGGAGAACGTGTTGGAAGCGGCATATGAGAAGATCGGGGAATTCATTCGGGAGAGATATAGGGTTTAGAGCCGTTCACCACAGAGACACAGAGGACAAATAATCAAAGTAATCGCGGATTGAGCGGATAAGTTTCGAGGTCTCATAAATCAACACCGATCTGCGTTAATCTGCGTAACTCGCGGTTGCCTCTGGCTTTTAGCTTAGGGCGAGCGACTATGGTCGACATTCACTGCCACATCCTTCCCGGCATCGACGACGGTTCCGCGACCTGGGAGACGACGGCGCAGATGTGTCGCACGGCGGCGCGTGACGGGATTACGCATATCGTCGCCACTCCGCATTGCAACGGAAATTACGAATACGACCGGGCGTACTTCACGAATATGCTCGCGACACTGAGCGAGGTTGCGGGAGAGCGGCTGACGTTCACGATTGGCTGCGACTTTCATCTTTCGCCGCGGAATCTGGAAGCGGCCATGAACGATCCTCAGAGGTTTGCCGTCGGCGAGACGCAGTACCTGATGATCGAGTTCGACCACCAGAGTATTCCCACGAACGCTTCGGAGATGGTGATGATGCTCATCAGCCGCGGTATGGTGCCGATCATCACTCACCCGGAGCGCAATGCTTACCTCATGAAGAACCTGGGCCAGGTGCAGGAGTTCATCAAGATGGGATGCCTTTCGCAGGTGACCGCCAATGCCTTTACTGGGTTCTGGGGATCGCATTCGAAGAAAGCCGTAGAGAAGCTGCTGCAGAAGCGGGCGATTCACATCGTGGCAACGGACGCGCACGATTTGCATGTGCGGCCGCCAGTTCTCTCCGAGGCGCGCCAGCGAGTCGAGTCTCTTGCCGGAGGCGCAGTCGCCGAAGCCCTGTTTGTCCACAATCCTGCGGCCGTGGTGGCGGGACGAAGAGTGGGGTAGCGTCGCTCCTGCGCGGACGGGGCGGTGCGCAGTTTTCAGCAGTCGATAAAGCAGATGCCTCACCTGCCGGGCGGGCAGGTAATGACAACTCCTCTCATTGCCGGATACGGGGATTTAGCACTGAATAGGTCAGGTCAGTTAGGAAATTCACCAACACATACGTCAGGCCGATTACAAGGATGCAGCCTTGCACCAGGTAATAATCGCGATTGGAGATGGCCTGCACGGTGAGACGGCCGATGCCTGGCCAGGAGAAGATTGTTTCGGTGACGACGGCTCCGGCGAGCATTGCGCCGAACTGCAGACCCACGACGGTCAGCACCGGAATCATCGCGTTGCGCAACGCATGGCGATAGACAACGGTACGCTCTGGCAGACCCTTGGCGCGGGCAGTGCGGATATAGTCCTGGCTGAGTTCTTCCAGCATCGACGTGCGCACCATGCGGGTGAGGATTGCAGCCAGCGCGCCTCCCATGGTGATCGCCGGGAGTACGAGGTGTTCCCAGGAACCGGAACCCGAAACCGGCAACCAGCCAAGGCCAATCGCAAAGAACAGAATCAGTATCGGGCCCAGCGCGAAGTTGGGGAATGACAGCCCCAGCAGCGAGACGAAGCTGAGGGCGCGATCATCCCAGCGATTGCGATGGAGCGCTGAGCGCACGCCTGCTGGAATTGCAAGGATTAATGCGACGCTGAGAGCAGCGACAGTAAGTTGCAGCGTCCAAGGATAAGCCTGGGCGATGATCTGGCCGACGTTTTGGTTGTAGCGGAGCGACTTTCCCATGTCTCCGTGCAGCAGGCCGCGCCAATAATTCACGTATTGGGTGCCGAGAGGAACGTCGAGTCCGTAAGCGTGGCGCGCGGCGGCGATGTCGGCCGCGGGGACGCCTTCGCCAAGCATCTGCTGGATAGGATCGCCAGGCACGAGGTGAATCAGCAGAAAGACGACCGAAACGACGAGCCAGATGACCGGCAGCATGTAGGCAAGGCGCGTGAGGAGGTAACGGAGCACGATGTCAGTTTAGTGGACAGTGGATAGTTGTCAGGGGTCGGCAGTTAGCTAGTTGTCAGATCACCTCTGTAGGAGAGTAACAGAGGGGGCGCTCAGGATGACACGGCTGCAGTTGGTGTGGGAGGTTGCGATTGCAAGGTTTCGATCTTGACGGAATCGACGCGGAGGTTGTCGAGGCCGACGACAGTGTAGCGGCGGCCTTCGAACTCGAAATTGTCGCCGGGCTGCGGGATGCGTTGCAGCTTTGCCAGCACGAATCCGGCGAGGGTCTCGAATCCCTCATCACGGGGCAAGGTGATATGGTACTCCGACTCTAGATCGCGGATGTTGGTGCCGCCATCGAGCACCATCGTGGTTTCCCCCGGGGAGATGACGGGCTCGGCGATCTCGTATTCGTCTTCGATCTCTCCAACAAGTTGTTCCAGGATGTCTTCCACGGTGACGACGCCTGCGGTGGAACCGAACTCGTCCACCACGACGGCGAGGTGACGCTTTTTCTGTTTGAATTCCAGGAGAAGGTCAGTTAGCGGCTTCGTCTCTGGTACCACCAGCACTTCGCGCATTAGATGTCGCACTTTCAGCTCACTCGACCAGGCATGCGGATGGCCGGCGCCGGGAGTACCTCCGCGATAGCTAAGCCAACGCAACAAGTCACGAGCATAGAGAACTCCGATGATGTGCTCCGGGCCGCGCTGCGAGTCATAGACGGGAACGCGGGAGTGGGTTTCCTCGGCGACGCGCTGGAAGGCTTCGTCGAGCGGCATATCGCCGGGAAGAGAGAAGATGTCCGGCCGTGGAACCATGACCTCGCGGACGACGATGTTCTCCAGTTCGAGCGCGCGCTGGATCATCTGCTCCTGCGGCGCTTCCAGAACTCCGGTGCGATGACTGGCGGACACAATCAACTTGAGCTCTTCGGAGGAGTGTACGCCGCCCTCACGTACCTGCTTGGTGCCGAAAGCCCTCAGCACGATCCGGGCGGAGGTAGTCATGATGGCCAGCAGCGGAGCGGCCAGGGTCATGAAAAAATCGATAGGCCCGGCCACAGCGAGGGCCACGGTCTCGGTGCGTTGCAGCGCCAGCGATTTGGGCACGATCTCGCCCAGAATCACGTGCATATAGGTAATGAGCAGGAAGGCGACAGTGATACTCACGGCATGCGCATAGATGTGGGCGTGCGGTAGGCGGCGGAACAGAGGCTCGATCAGGCGCGCCATCGCCGCTTCGCCGATCCAGCCCAAAGCTAGGCTGGCCATGGTTACACCGAACTGCACGGCCGCGATAAATTCGTCCAGTTTCTGGTGAAGTTTTTGAACAGTGCGCGCGCCCATGCGTCGGGCGGCAAGAAGCTGTTCCAGACGGGTCTCACGGATGCTAACGAGGGCAAACTCAGCCGCCACAAAGAATGCGTTGGCCGCGACCAGAAGGATGACTGCGGCAATGCGCAGCACCACAAAGGTAACCATTAACCAGAAATGTTAGCATCGAAGCCGGGCAAGGATAAGCTTCAGACGAGATAAGTCAATCCGGTTCAGTTGTTTAACCGCCTGTGTGGAGTCTGCTATCGTTTCCCCTCCCAAAACGGTCTAACTAACGAAAGCGTACGTCGGGACCAGCGTTTTTCCTCTTTGGGCACGGAACTTCTCCTCAAACTGAAACGTACAAGCAATCAGACACGGGAAGCGGAAATACGTCGGGAGGCGGTTGTGGCCAACGGAAACGGCAACGGTAAGAAGAAAAAGAAGCGTTTGCTCATCATCACGGTTGTTGCCGTGGCGGTAGTGGGGCTGGTCGTAGTGGCGGTGGCGGCTACTCGCGGCGGCACCAAGATCGATCCCACGAAGCTGGCCAAGGTAGAAAAAGGCGACCTGGCCAAGAGTGTGGTCGCAACCGGCAAAGTCACTCCGATTACCAAAGTCGAAATCAAGTCGAAAGCCAGCGGCATCGTGAAGAAGCTCTATGTGGACAGCGGAGACAGGGTGAAGCAGGGGCAGGTGCTGGCCGAGTTGGATCGTGTCGAGATCGAGGCCCAGGTGAATTCGGCGAAGGCGCAACTATTGTCGGCCGAATCCAACCTGAAGGCGGCTGAAGCCGACATGAAGAAGGCCGAAGTAGACGCCCAGGGCGTGGATATTCCCACCCTGCAGCGGGCGTACGAACGTGCGCAGGAGATGGCCAAGAGCGGAGTCGTGTCGACGTCGGCCCTGGATGATGCGCAACGCGCGTACATTCTCGCGGTAAACAAGCGCGATGTGGCCAAGGCGCAGCTTGTAGTCAGCAAGGCCAAAGTTGCCCAGGCACAGGCGGACGTGCAGAAGAGCAACGCCACGCTAAACCAGCTGGAAGAGCAACTGAGCTACACCACGATTATTGCACCAATCGACGGCATCGTCCTGTCGCGCGACGTGGAGATGGGAGATGCGGTCAGCTCCATCCTGGTAATGGGCTCCGCGGCGACGCTGGTGATGACGCTTGGCGACACCAGCGAGGTTTACGTCAAAGGTAAGGTAGACGAGAGCGACATCGGCAAAGTGTATCTGGGCCAGCCGGCAAGAATTCGGGTGGAGACGTTTAAAGACAAGACGTTCACCGGGAAGGTAACCAAGATTTCGCCCATGGGCACGGAGAAAGACAACGTCACCACCTTCGAAGTTCGCGTTTCGATCAACAATCCGGGCGGCGAATTGAAGGCTGAGATGACGGCCAACGCCGAAATCATCCTCGACGAGCACAAGAACGTGCTGATGATTCCGGAGGGCGCGATTCTGTACGACAAAGACAAGAAGGCCTCAACGGAAGTGCCTGATCCGAAGACCAAGGATGGCAAGCGCAAGGTTGCCCTGAACATCGGGATCTCGAATGGAGCGAAGACCGAAGTGCTGTCAGGCCTAAAGGAAGGCGACCAAGTCGTATTGCAGCAGTAGCCCTCTTCACTCCTTCTGTGGGCTGCCGCGTTCGGCAGCCCAAATTTCTGTTCCACTTCATTCGTAAGTACGGAGCAAAGCTATGAAACGACTCCTCCCGGTTGTGCTATCTACTCTCCTGCTGTTTTCTGTGGTCGCGTTCGCGCGCGCAGAGGGGCATTTTGACAAGACACTAAGCGTATCGGGCGCATCTAATCTCGATCTCAACACCGGCTCGGGAAGCGTGAATATCCGCACCGGCAATTCCAACCAGGTGGTGATTCACGCCACAGTGCACAGCAGCAATGACTGGTGGGGCGGAGACGCTGACGCAGCGGTGCGCAGCGTGGAATCCAATCCTCCTGTAAGGCAGAGTGGCAATTCGATTCGCATTGGCTACGAGCTGCCGGAAGACGTGCGGCGACATGTTTCCATTTCCTACGAGATCACCTTGCCGCCTGACACCGCATTGGCGGTGAACACCGGTTCGGGGGAGATTTCGGTGGAAGGTGTACGCGCGTCGGCCAAGCTCCACACAGGCTCGGGCAGCATTCGTGTGCGCGACCTGGGTCCGCAGTCGCGGCTGGAGACGGGCAGCGGTAGTATTCACGCCGACGCCGTTTCTGCGCCGTTGTACGCCAGCACAGGAAGTGGCTCGATTCAAGCCGACCTAACTGGAAGTGGTGATGTGGAAGCGCACACCGGCTCGGGTGGCATCGACCTTCGCGGCGTGAACGGCGGATTGCGCGGACGCACCGGCAGCGGACACATCAGCGCCGATGGAAACGTGAAGGGGCCCTGGCAATTGCATACCGGCTCGGGAGGCGTGCGGCTGGCGCTGGGCTCCAGCGGTGGTTTCGACTTGAACGTGCACACCGGCTCAGGTTCGATTCATTCCGAGTTGCCAATCACGGTGCAGGGCACGTTCAACCGGCGCGAATTGAGAGGCGCGGTACGCGGTGGAGGGCCAGAAGTAGAGATTTCAACCGGCTCAGGTGATGTGGAGATTCGGTAGTGGGGTACAGAGGCCGCCTTTCGGGGCGGTCTTTTTTGCCGAGCAATGGGCAGCGTTTTCTCGGCTTGACGGGCCCAGGCCGAGCGAATAGCTTGCTGGGGAATGCCTGAGACGCGCATCGTCACCTTTACGACGGACTTCGGTTTGCAGGACCCCTTTGTGGGGATCATGCACGGAGTTGTGTTGAACATTGAGCCGGAGGTCCGAATCGTCGACATTTCGCATGCGGTACGCTCGTTCGATATTCTCGACGGCGCGCTCACGATTGCGCAGGCATATCGCTATTTTCCGCCGAGAACTGTGCACGTGATCGTGGTGGATCCGGGAGTTGGCAGCGAGCGACGGCCCATCGTGGCGGAAACGGAAGACTACGTCTTTGTCGCCCCAGACAATGGCCTGCTGACGCTGATTGAGTCGCGCGAGCCGCGATTTACTGTGCGCCACGTTACAGCCGAGCGCTATTTTCTCCAGCCGGTGAGCCAGACGTTTCACGGGCGCGACATCTTCTCACCTGTCGCGGGGTGGCTTGCCAAGGGAGTCGCACCTGCGGACTTGGGGCCGGAGATCACGGACTATAGTCGCCTGCCGATTGCCGGTGTTGAGCGCAACGGGCAAGGCGAGCTCTGCGCAACCGTGCTGAAGGTAGATAAGTTCGGAAACCTCATCACGAACCTGACCCAAGCGGATCTTCCACCGCTGGATTCAGCTTCTTCGTCAACAATTCATATACGCATTGCCGGACGTCTGATCACGCGTATATGCGGCTCGTATGCAGAAGGCGGCGCAGAAGGCCTGTTTGCCATCATCGGCAGCTCGGGGTATCTGGAAATCGCGGCGCGTCAGGATTCGGCAGCGAAAAACCTGGCCGTGAGGGAGGGTGAGCCGGTCAGCGTGATTGTTGGCGGGTAGTGCGGCTAGGGATTCTTGGGTTTCACCCGCGCGTAACGCTCCATCTCGCCCGTCCATTGCAGGAAACGCACGAGTTCTTTCTTTTCGCGCCAGACAAATTCCCAGAATTCCAGGAATCCGATGCTCTGCATCTTGACGCCGGTGTAGGTCTCGATGCGCCAGCGCAGATACGGACTACGCCACGGCGCCAAATGATGTCCGCGCGTGGCGTTCCACAAGAACCGCAGGATGTAGCCGATGTGCTTCAACGAATATGGCGCTGGGTAACCAGGCGCACTATCAACAGTATAGCTAGCCCACTGACGCACGCTCGCGGTGGGCCACGTGTTATAGACTTTCTTTTTCGATGAGTGAGCCGTCCACGCCGTTGATGCGGCAGTATGCCGCAGTCAAGAAAGAGCATCCCAACGCGCTGCTGTTCTTCCGGCTGGGGGACTTCTACGAGCTGTTCTTTGAAGACGCGGTGGTCGCAGCAAAAGAGCTGCAAATCACGCTCACCGCGCGCAACAAAGAAAAAGGCATCGCCATTCCCATGTGCGGTGTGCCCTACCACGCCGCCGAAAATTACATCGCCAAGCTGATTCGCAAGGGATTCAAGGTCGCTATCTGCGAGCAGATGGAGGACCCCCGATTCGCCAAGAAGCTGGTGAAGCGCGAAGTGACGCGCGTCGTTACGCCGGGCACGGCAGCCGATGCTCAACTCGGTGCCGAAGAAAACAGCTTCCTAGCCTGTATGGTACAGCAGACCGATGTGCTCGGGCTGGCGGTGCTGGATCTATCTACCGGCGAGTTTCGTGCGACAGAATTTCACGGAGGTGATGCTGCGCGCAGGGTGCGCGAAGAACTGCTCGTACTGCGGCCGAGAGAGGTTCTGTTCGCATCTTCCCTGCCCTTGTTTGAACAGCCGCGACAGCAGACGGTAATTGGAGCAATTCCGCGCATCGCCAGCCTGGAGAACGCGACCTGGGCTGAGACTCCGCTGGAAGATTGGGTGTTCGCGCCGGACTACGCGATTCCGCTGGTGGAAAACCATTTTGGCGTGATGTCGCTGGAAGGTTTTGGACTTGCGGGGCGCACGACCGCCGCGACTGCAGCGGGAGCGATTCTGCATTATGTGCGCTCCACCCAGCGCGGCCTGCTGAGCCACGTGGACCGCATCGGCTACTACGAACGGCAGGATTGCCTGGTGCTGGATGCGGTGACGGTACGCAATCTTGAGCTGCTGGAGCCGCTGTTTTCCGGCGCCGGCGGCAGTGCGACGCTGTTCCGCTCGCTCGATTGCACGGTGACGCCGATGGGTAAGAGGTTGCTGCGAGCGTGGCTGTTACGGCCGTCGATTGAGCACGGCGAGATTGAGCGGCGTCTGGATGCAGTCGAAGCGATGGTTCGAGACCTGGTAACACGCGAGGAGTTGCGCGGCGCGATGGATGGCATCCTCGACCTCGAGCGTCTGCTGAGCCGCGTGACTCTGGAGGCAGCGAATCCGCGGGATTTGCTGACATTGGCCGCATCGTTTGCCAAGTTGCCCAGAGTGCGGTCGGCGCTGGCACGGTTCGACGCGGTGCGGCTGCAGGAGTTGCATGCACAGTGCGACGAGCTGGGCGATGTCCACGAGCGAGTCACGAATTCGATTGAAGATGAGCCGCCGCTGACACTAGCTGAGGGAGGCGTGATTCGCCTAGGGGTCGACGCCGCGCTGGACGAGCTGCGCGACTTAAGCCGTAACAGCAAACAATACATCGCGCAGATTGAGCAGCGCGAGCGACATCGAACGGGAATCGCATCGCTCAAAGTAAAGTTCAATTCGGTGTTCGGTTATTACCTGGAGATTTCGAAAGCGAACCTGCATCTAGCTCCGGTGGATTACGAGCGCAAGCAGACGCTGGTGAATGCCGAGCGGTTCACCACTCACGAGCTCAAGGAGTACGAGGCGAAGGTGCTGGACGCGCAGGAGAAGATCGTCGAGATCGAGCGGCGGCTGTTTGCCGAGCTTCGGGCCGCGATCGCGGCCGAGGCCAAGCGCATTCGGCAGACGGCGCTGGCGCTGGCCGAGATCGATGTATTGGCTGGCTTCGCGACCCAATCGGCCAACCGGGGGTATTGCCGCCCACGGTTCGATGATTCCCATGACATTGAAATTGTGGATGGCCGGCATCCGGTAATCGAGCAGCAAGAATTAGCCGGTGGGTCAGACCGTTTCGTGCCTAACGACCTCTACCTAAACGGCACGACGCACGCGGTGCTGGTGATTACCGGGCCTAACATGGGCGGCAAGTCCACCTACTTGAGGCAGGCGGCGCTGATTGTGCTGATGGCGCAGATGGGCTCGTTCGTTCCGGCGCGTTCGGCGCGGCTGGGAATGGTGGATCGCATCTTCACCCGCATCGGTGCAAGTGACAATCTCGCGCGCGGGCGTTCAACGTTCATGGTCGAGATGACGGAGACCGCGGCGATCTTGAATACCGCGACACCGCGCTCGTTGATTCTGCTGGATGAGGTCGGCCGTGGGACTTCGACGTATGACGGGCTAGCCATCGCGTGGGCAGCGATCGAATACATCCACGCTAATACGCGCGCGAAGACACTGTTTGCGACGCACTATCACGAGCTGACTGAGCTGGCCGAGCGACTCAGCGGGGTGAAGAACTTCCACGTCACCGTGAAGGAGAGCGGCGGCAATGTGGTATTCCTGCGCAAGGTGGCTGAGGGCGCAGCGGATCGTAGCTATGGGATTGAAGTGGCCAAGCTGGCGGGGTTGCCAACGGAGGTTATCCGCCGCGCCCGCGAGGTGCTGACCGAGCATGAGTCGGCTGAGCAGAGCGCGGTTACACACCTGGCGAGTGGCGAAGCCGCGAGGGCGGCGCCCATGCAGTTGACGATCTTTACGCCGCTGTCGCAGAAGATTGTGGACCGGATCAAGGAGACGGACCTGAATGCGATCAGTCCTCTAGAAGCACTCAATCTGCTGCATGCGCTGAAACGGCAGATTTGATTCTTGAGCGGCGTGATGTGCGGAATCCGAGTTTTGCTTTTCTGAAAATGATCAAAATGGCCAGTATGCCCTGCTGTTTGGTTGGAATGAGTGCGTGCCTTAGCCGCCGACAGCATGCTTATCTAAGAACCTGAATCGACAACTCAATCAAGCCGGAGCGCCGCGCTACACTGCTGTATTCATGCCTAACAAGTCCAGCCAGACTCTGCGACAACAAGTGGGACAGCTCATGATCATGGGCTTCAACGGCACCGAGCTGTCGTCGCATCTGCAAACAATGCTGGCGACGCTGCGGCCGGGCGGGGTGATTCTGTTCCGACGCAATATCGATGAAGCGCGCCAGACTCACATCCTGTTACACGATGTTCAGAAGTTCGTCCGCAGTCCGTTGTTCCGCTGTGTAGATATGGAGGGCGGCACAGTGGACCGCTTCCGCGATGCGGTTGCGCGGGTGCCGTCGGCAGGCGAGGTGGCGGCGACAGGATCAGCGAAGCTGTTTCGAGAGCATGGGCTGCTGATCGGGCTGCAATCGCGAGCGCTCGGGTTCAATGCAGATTTGGCGCCGTGTCTGGATTTGGAGCTTGACGCGTCACGCAAGACGCTGGGCTCGCGAACCGTCTCAGCCGATCCTGCAGAAGTTGTGAGATATGCACGGCAGTTTCTAAACGGCCTGCACGAAGCAAGTATTATTGGCTGTGGGAAACACTTCCCGGGTCTCGGAGGAGCGGCTCTGGACAGCCATCATGCACTGCCCGTAGTCGAGCGCACATGGAAGCAGATTTGGAACAAAGACTTGCTGCCGTATCGCGAACTGTGCCGCGAATTTGCGTTTGTGATGGTGGCGCACGTGTCGTATCCGAAGATCGTTCGCGGCGGCAGGCCGGCGTCGCTCTCGAAGCGCTGGGTGGAAGGCGTGTTGCGGAAAAAGATCGGGTATCGCGGGTTGGTGGTTTCTGACGATCTCGACATGGGTGGCGTGTTGAACGGAGCGTCGATCGAGGACGTGGCCGTCGGTACACTGGAAGCTGGAGCTGACGTATTCCTGGTATGCCAGAAGGAAGAGCACGTGTGGCGGGCGCACGCAGCGGTTTTGCAGAGAGCCGAAGGTGATCCACGGTTCGCACGCCTGGTGGCGCAGAAAGCGCGGCGAGTCGCAAGCTTCCAGGCAAAGTCGCCAGAGGTGCAGGCCAGAATGGCGCCAGCCCCAACCGAGAAATCCGTGGACAGGCTTCGACGGCGCGTGTGGGACTTCACAGAGGAAGTACGACGGAGCACAATCTTCCGGTCTGGGGAGTGTGCTAGGTGATAGTCGCAGGTGTAATGAGCGGCACCTCCGCCGACGGTATCGACGTCGCGTTGGTGCGAATCCAAGGGCGCGGTTATCGGTCACAACTGGAGTTGCTGGCGCACTATCACTTCCCCTACCCATCCGCAGTGCGCCGTGCGGTTTTGCAGGCAATGAATGCCTCGGCAATGAAAGTGGCCGACCTGGCGCGACTGAATTTCACCCTTGGCGAACTCTATGCGAAGGCGGTGCTGGCGGCGCAACGGCGCGCCAAGCTGGAATGCGCGCTGGTGGGGTGTCATGGGCAAACGCTGTATCACCAGAGCGCACCGAGCAAGTACCTGGGCTGCGAAGTCAGGTGTACATGGCAGACAGGCGAGGGGGCAATTATTGCGCAACGGGTCGGTGTTCCCGTGGTGTCGGATTTCCGTGCGGCAGACATGGCCGCAGGAGGCACGGGTGCGCCGCTGGTTCCGTTCCTCGACTACGTGCTGTTTCGCCACCGGCGGTTTGGGCGGATTATCCAAAACCTCGGTGGCATTGGCAACTTGACAGCGATTCCTCCGCGGGCCAAAGCAGATGAAGTAATGGCATTCGATACCGGACCCGGCAACATGGTGATGGACGCTGTCACTGAGCGCTTGTTCGATATGCCGTTCGATCGCAACGGGAGGCTCGCGGCCAGGGGCGAACCAATCGAGAACATCATTCGGCAGCTGCTGCGGCGTGCATTCTTTCATCAGGAGCCGCCGAAGACCGCCGGACGTGAGCAGTTCGGTCGCGAATTCGCCGCCGCGTTCCTGCAGATGTGCGGTCGCGCCGATAAAAACAACATTCTGACTACGGCCACCGCGCTCACCGCCCGGTCAATCGGACTAGGGGTACGCAATCTCGTCTTACCCGCCGACGCCAAGAACGTTTCGCCGAGTTCGCGCTGGCCTTCACGGTATCGCGAGATGATCGTCTCCGGCGGCGGCAGCAAAAACGTGATGTTGATGCGGATGATCCGCGAAGAGCTGACGCCGTTGAAAATTCGGGTGCGTACCAGCGACGATTTCGGCCTCCCGTCTGAAGCAAAGGAGGCGGTGGCGTTTGCCCTGTTGGCCTATCAGACATGGAGAAGGTTGCCGTCGAATGTAGCGTCGGCCACGGGCGCGAAGCAAAGCGTTGTTCTAGGGAAGGTGAGTTACGGGTAGGCAATTGTCAGTTGTCAGTTGTCGATTGTCAGTTTTGTTGGCCCCACCCTGTCGCCCAATGAAGGCGACCGGATGGAGCACCCTGCTCGGGGTATTATCAGCAGGTTTGTTCTTGCTCCAATTTGGCTGCGCAAAGAAGCCTGACCCCAACACCGTGGTCGTCCTAATCGAAAGCAGCCCCACCAATCTCGATCCTCGGGTTGGGCTGGATGCGCAATCGGAGCGGATCGATGAGCTGCTGTTCGACTCGCTTGTGCGACGCGACGAGCATTTCGAATTGAAGCCGTGGCTCGCGCAGCGATGGGAAATTCCCGATCCGCTGACCTACGTGTTTCATCTGCGGCAGGGCGTGGTGTTTCACAATGGCCAGCCACTTACCTCACGTGACGTGAAGTGGACACTCGATTCGCTCATCACGGGCAAAATTCGCAGCGGCAAGGCAGCAACATACAGCAAGGTCGCGAGCGTAGATACTCCCGACGACTTCACCCTCGTCATTCATCTCAAAGAGCCGCAGGCCTCCCTCCTCTGGAACCTGTCAGATGGCGCTTTCGGTGTTGTCCCTTATGGCAGCGGTGAGGAGTTCAATCGCCATCCCTACGGCTCAGGTCCGTTTCGCTTCGTCAGCGCCGCGCCGGACAAGGATGTCATAGTCGAGCGTAATCCGAACTATTGGTCCGACAATGCGCGCCTGCAACGAGTAGAGTTCCACGTGGTTCCCGATGCCACGACCCGCGCGTTAGAACTCCGCAAAGGCAGCGCCGACGTCACCATCAATTCCTTGACCGCGGATACCGTGCTGACGCTGAAACGCGACACGAATCTCGAAGTGCTGCAGGCACCGGGAACCATCTATGCGTATATTGCCCTGAACCTGCGCGATCCGGTGCTGAAAGACGTGCGCGTCCGGCAGGCGATGGCACACGCCATTAATGTGCAGCCGATCATTCAGTATCTGTTTCGGGGACAGGCACAGCCTGCGTACAGCATCCTTCCGCCGCAGCACTGGGCCTGCGACGGCGACGTAACCCGCTACGCATACGATCCTGCGCTGGCGCGCAAGATGCTCGACGAGGCCGGCTATCGCGCAAAGGATGGCGCGCGGCTCCACATCACGATGAAGTCGTCCACGGACGAGACCACACGCTTGCTCGCCGCCGTTCTCCAGCAGCAATTGCGCGAGGCTGGCATCGCGCTCGACATTCGCACCTTCGAGTTCGCGACGTTCTTTAGCGACATCACCAAGGGCGCCTATCAGATGTACTCGATGCGCTGGATCGGCGGAAACCAGGACCCTGACATCTTCGAGTACATATTCGACTCGGCAAGCTTTCCACCCAAGCGCGCCAATCGCACATTCTATTCCAACCCCAAAGTTGATGCGCTCATCCGCGAAGGCCGTTCGACCCTTGACCAGCAAAAGCGCAAAGCTATCTATGACCAGGTGCAACAGATCTTGGCCGATGACCTGCCATACATCAATCTCTGGTATCTCGACAACGTGCTGGTGCACACGAAACGTCTGCAAGGTATCGAGATGAATCCGGCGGCCAACTACGACTTCTTGCGCACGGCTAGCCTGACCTCTGCCGGCAAGAAGCAATCACAATGAAGCTCGAAATATCCCTACCCGAAAGTGACGCATACGCAGTTCTGACGCAGAAATAGGCTCCACATTTCCGCGCTTGAATTTCCATGGGCACAGACCATCGCAGTAGTTCCGCACCTACTCATATTGCGAGACCAACGTCAGCTTCGGCGGCCGCATCGTACTTAGCTGAATACGGCGTGTTTCGACGCGTATGAGGTGTCCGTGCAAAACCGAATCTCCTTACTTCCGTTTCTTCTCGTCTTAACGCTTGCGTTCTCCGGTTGCAGTTCGAAGCCCAACAGTTTGACGGTAAACCAACCCAGTGCTGCCGGCGGGCAGGTCGTTGGCGCGGGCAGTACCTTTGTTTATCCGGTGATGAGCCGTTGGATCGACGATTACCAGCACAATCATCCCGGGGTGCAAATCAACTACCAGTCCATTGGGAGCGGAGGCGGTATTCAGCAGTTGAAGCAGGGCGTCATCAACTTCGGGGCCTCTGATCTCGCCCTCGACGACAATCAGCTGAAGGACATGCCGGCCCTGGTGCAGATCCCCGAGAGTGCGGGTCCGGTTTGCATCACTTTTAATCTACCCAATCTCAATCAGCCCTTGAAGCTGAGCGGCTCCACACTGTCGGGGATTTATCTTGGCACGATTAAGAACTGGCAGGATCCAGCCATCAAAAAGGTCAATCCCGGAGTCGACCTGCCGAACCAGGACATCGTTGTGGTTCATCGGTCCGATGGCAGCGGCACCAGCAACATCTTTACAACCTACCTGGCTGCCGTAAGTCCCGATTGGCAGAAGAAAGTTGGCAAAGGGCTGTCCGTCAGTTGGCCGACCGGCATCGGCGGCAAAGGTAGCGAAGGCGTGACTGGACTGGTGAAGCAAAACCCAGGCGCTATTGGTTACGTTGAGCTCACCTACGCGGAGGAGAATAAGCTACCGGTCGCGCAAGTACAGAACAAAGCAGGCGAGTTTGTCTCGCCCACAGCACAGGGAACGTCGGCCGCCATCGACGCCTTCGCCCAGCAGTTGAGCCAGGATATTCGCCAACCTATCGTTGACCCGCCAGCTTCCGCGGCGAGTGCTTATCCCATCAGCGGCCTCACCTTTCTACTGGTGCCGAAATCGCAGCCCGACAACAAAAAAGCCAGCGAAGTTAAAGAGTTTGTCGGCTACGTGATCTCCGATGGCCAAGGCACTGCGCAGCAGCTGCATTACGCCGAATTGCCGAAATCCTTACAGGATATCGACAAACGCTTGCTCGACGAGGTGCGAGCCGGGGGCTAGCGCAACACCGCGAAACGCCATCGCGATAACAACTACTTCAGTTGCCTCTTCAGTCGTGCCGTTGAGGCCTTCTGTTTCTGTCATCGCGGCGTGGCCTGCTTTGCCCTCTTTGCGCATGCTGGTTTTTTTCTTTCCCAAAGAAGCGACCCACAAGCTCGCCCGCTAGGACTTCAGCCATCCGTAAAAACGCTCTTTCGACAGACGGTCTTTAACCGAGGAACTTAATTAGGATCTCCCTAAGAAATTACCCGTCGATTCCGTACTCCGGAATCGCCGCTCCCGTGATCGCGTCGCCCGCTTCGCCCGCCAGCAGCAGCACCAGTTCCGCGACATGTGAGGTCTTCACCCACTTTGCGAAGTCCGCCTTCGGCATGGCCGCGCGATTCGCCGGAGTATCCATCGTTCCAGGAAGAATCACGTTGGCGAGGATGTTCTTGTCTTTATTCTCTAGAGCCGCGGTCTGCACCAGCGACACCAGCGCCGCCTTGGATGCCGCGTATGCCGCGACGCCCGGCGCAGGCTGCACGGCTTGCCGGCTGCCAATCGCGATAATGCGCCCGTGCTCGCCTCGGCGCATCACCGGAATCACGGCGCGCAACACATAAAACGCGGCATTGAGGTTGATGTCGATCATCTTCTGCCAGGTCGCGTCATCGGTCTCCGCGACACTGGCTCCGCCGGCGAAGCCGCCCATTACATGCACCAGAATGTCAATCTTGCCGAACTGTTCTGCCAGCCTCGCAACTAGCGATGCCACTTCCTCCCGATCGATCAAGTTCGCGCTCACCGGATAGAAGTGCCCATCATGCGCCGGGCCGACGCTAATCGACCGCGCGATTCCGACAACCGTCGCTCCGGCCGCCAGAAGTGCCTTAGTTACCGGCGTTCCCAGTCCGCCATCGGCGCCCGTCACAATTGCTACTTGACCCTCCAGACTTCCGACCATCATGATTCTCCTGTCCGTATCAGTATAGGAGGAACGCGTGCCCGAAACCTCTGCCGATCCGCGCGCCAGGCTCAAACAGGAAGCTGCAGAATTTGCCGTGCAGTTTGTCCAATCCGGAATGGTCGTCGGACTCGGCACCGGCTCGACCGCCATCTTCGCCACCCGCAAGATCGGCGAACTGCTGCGCAATGGCGCGCTGACAAGCATCACGGCATTTGCAACTTCGAAGGCTACGGAGGAGGCGGCCCGAGAGCTGGGAATCTCGATGATGGACGACTCCCTTCCGCTCAAGATCAACGTCACCATCGACGGCGCGGACGAAGTAGATCCGCAGTTTAATCTCATCAAAGGCGGGGGCGGCGCGCTGTTCCGCGAGAAGATCGTCGCTCAGGCGAGCGCGCGCGAAATCATCGTCGTAGACGACAGCAAGTTGTCTGATCGCCTTGGCACACGGTTCGCAGTGCCGGTGGAAGTCAGTCCGTTCGGCTGGCAATCGCAGATGCGTTTCCTCCAATCCCTCGGATGCAAGGCCGTAATCCGCAAGAACAAAGACGGATCGCAGTACTTGACCGACTCGGGCAACATGATCATGGACTGCCACTTCGGACCCATCGCCGACGCGAGCGAGCTGGCAGCAAAGCTCGGTGCACGCGCTGGCATCGTCGAACACGGACTTTTCCTGGGAATAGCCAACGACGTGATCGTCGCAGGCGCCGACGGAATCCGCCACCTGACACGGAAGGCTTGAGGTTGATTCGAACCAGGGCAACAAGCCAATGTTCAAACTCCGACTCTTCTGTAACCAGGAAACCCGAAAATTGACCTCGGGAGCTTCCTGCTCGGACCGTCCAAGTCTTTTCGAAAGCAAAGGGCCAATAGCGAAAAGCCAAACGCTAGTTGCTAATCGGTAGGCGCTAATCACAGCTACCGGTCGCCCGCGCGCCTATGCTGCTACAATCACAATAGGTAATGAACAACCTCGAATTCGGCCCCCCGGACTCGCTGACTGTACCCCTCTGGCGCTCGCTGGTGCTCAACATCATCGATCGAGTCGCGCCCGAACGCCTGCCCCCGCTCCAGCTCACCTCCAAACCGGCGTTCGTGGGTGTGATGTTGGGCGATCGCCTCGCCTCACCGTGGTTCAAAACCGTCTTTGTCAACATCGCCGACGTGGTATCGCCCGAAGTCCTGCCGCCACTCGAACTCACTTCCACTCCCATCGATGTGGGCGAGTTGGTTGGAGACGACGTCGCGCATCCTTGGTGGCACTCGCTGCTGGGTCAGGTCCGCGACCGCCTCTCGCCGGAAAGATTGCCTGAGCTCGAAGTCACCTCACAGCCGTTCCAGGCGTGGGGGGGCGATACCTGGCTGCAGATTCTCGACTGGTCTTCCCTGCTCGACACGCCCAAAGTGTACCTGCCCGATGCTGCGCGCGACGACGTCGCCCACTCCTACACCGCCCTTCCGCTCGTGGTTGAGGAGCCGGTG
Organism: Binatia bacterium; assembly: GCA_035638375.1. Classification (GTDB taxonomy): domain Bacteria; phylum Acidobacteriota; class Terriglobia; order Terriglobales; family Acidobacteriaceae; genus DASRAA01. The sequence goes on from DASRAA010000077.1 coordinate 46,199, forward strand.
CCCCTACAGGAACTCGCGCCCGCGATTCTCGCTGCCCAAACGCAGTTCAAGCGAGACATCTCCAGGTCTCGCCTCCGCCAGAAGATGTGGATCTCTCTAGTCGCCGCCCAAATTGCCTTCCTGGTCTTCGCAGCCATTAAGTTCGCATAGAACACCAGAAATCAAGCCCGTCACACAGGCGTCGTCCTGAGTAGTGAGGTCGCGCCGAACAGAGTTCGAGCTTCACGAAAGCCTCAATCACTCGACATCCGTGATTGGCTGGGATGAACTCATCCAAAGTCTGCGGGAACATCGTCCCTGCTGTCGCGCTTCGCCTAGAGGACGTGAGCCCGAGCCATCGCAGACCGGTTTGATGTGGTTATCTAAGCGCTAACTGCTAGTTGCTAATTGCGCCAATTGCGAATTGCCAGTCGCTGCTTTTCAGCACATCAGCATCTCCCGCGTCAGCTTCAACCCATTCAAATTCCCCAACACCGTCACCGCAATGTCTTCCGTCCGGAACATCTCATTGGCCGACTGCACCACGTCTTCCAACGTGACCTCTTGCACCTTCGCAATGATCTCGTCCATACCCATGAACCGGTCGTGATACATCTCCTGCCGCGCCAAGTTCGACATCCGCGCCGTTGACGACTCCAGGCTCAGCATCAGGCCGCCCTTGAGCTGGTCCTTTGCCCGCTTTACTTCTTCCTCTGGCAGCTCGCCCGCCTTGATCTCGCGGAACTCGTGCAAAACCGACTGCACCACCTTGGGCGCCGATTCGCGCGACGTTCCTGCATATACGGCCAGACAACCCGTGTCTTTATAGGGGTTCAGCTCCGAGAAGATCGAGTACACCAGGCCCTGCTTCTCGCGTACATTCTGAAACAGCCGCGAGCTCATCCCACCGCCCAGCAATGTATTCAGCACGTAGGCTACAAACCGCTTCTCATGATTCACCCGGTAGGATGGCACCCCGATACAGATCTGCACCTGTTCCAGTGCCTTCTTGTTCCGCAGGATGATCCTCGAATTGATCTTGGGTGGCGTGTCCACCGGCGGCGCGGCTGCCGGCAAGAGCGACGCAAACTCCCGGCTCAACAGATCGACAATCACCTCATGCTGCACATGCCCGGCTGCCGAAATCACCAGATTCTGCGGCACAAACTTGCCGCGGTAGTACTCGAAGGTCTTTGCCTGGTCGAACTTTCTGACCGTCTCCTTGGTCCCCAGAATCGGTCTGCCCAGCGCGTGGTTCTTATAGAAGTTCTGCGTGAAGATTTCGTGGACTAGACTATCCGGATTGTCCTCGTCCATCTTGATCTCTTCGATAATGACGCCCCGCTCGCGCCCCACCTCGGTCTCGTCAAAAATGGGGTGCAGCACCATATCGCTGAGCACATCGACGGCTATGGGCAAATGCTCATCCAACACCTTGATGTTGAAGCACACCATCTCCTTGCCGGTGAAAGCGTCCATGTTGCCGCCGATGGAATCGACCTCGCGCGCGATATCTTCGGCGGTGCGGTGCTCGGTGCCCTTGAACACCATGTGTTCAACGAAGTGCGAAATGCCGTTGACGTCCGGCTCTTCATTCCGCGATCCCGCCTTCAACCAGATCCCCAGCGAAACCGAGCGGATGTGGTCCATCTGCTCGGTCAAAATGGTGAGTCCGTTGGGCAATACCTCCCGGTGGATGGTCCGGTCGGCTGCGATCGCCAATGCTTCTGCTGCCATGTACCTACACCTAATGAATGAATGAAACTAGATCAGCTCTTGCGACTCCCTGCGTCAGCGGACCACTTCATTCGTGGCGATAGGGCCTTTTTCTAACTCCGGGCTTTAGCCCTGAGGAACTCTGGTCTTCCTGCTGAACGCACTTGGGAGATATATTCTATTTCCCTCGCCGCCGTCTCAATCTGTTGCCTCCCCTAGCCTGGGGTAGAATGAGCACATATCCAGCGAGATCCCGAACTGCTCTCGGGAGATAGGCTACTTACCCTTCCAAGATATTAGATGTATGACCCTACTGCAACATCGCGAACTATTAAACCTTACAAATCAGCGACTTAGCGAAATCCTGGAAGATCTCGGGCAGCCCGGGTACCGCCTCCAGCAAGTTCTGGACGGCCTCTACCGGCAAAGGTGGACTACCCTCGATCAGTTCACAATGTTACCCAAGTCCTTCCGTGACAAGCTCTTGGAGGAAGGTTACCTGGTCGGCCAACCTGTCATAGCAAAAAGGTTCGTCTCTTGCGACGGTACCGTCCGCTACCTCTTTCAGTTCTCTGACAGCCAATCCGTCGAAACCGTTTGGATGCCCGAAGGCGATGGCGGCGAAGCGGGCGACGGCTCCGACAACGGCGACGAGGAGCTGGCTAATATATTGTCGGGTCGTGTCATCCTAAGCGAAGCGACCGAAGGGAGCGGAGCCGAAGGACTCCCGAGAGAAATTCGAACGCGCCGCCAGCGCGCCACGATTTGTGTCTCCTCCCAAGTCGGCTGCGCCGTCGACTGCAAGTTCTGCATGACCGCTCTCCTCGGTCTTCACCGCAATCTCAATGCAGGCGAAATCATCGGACAAGTTCTTGCCGTTCTCAACGACCAGCAAGTCGACATCGACCGCGATCGCATCAACCTGGTCTTCATGGGACAAGGCGAACCCTTCCTCAATTACGACAACTTCATGCAGGCCGTGCGTATGCTGGTCACCGGAGCCGGAGTCCCTGCCTCGCGCATGACCGTTTCCACCTCTGGCATCGTGCCCCGCATCGCCGACTTCGGCGCCGAAGACATCCGCCCCAAGCTCGCCGTCTCGCTCAACGCCTCTAACGAAGCCCGGCGGACCGAAATCATGCCCATCACCAAGAAGTGGACCATCGCCAAGCTACTCGCCGCTCTCCGCGACTTCCCTCTCCGCAACCGCGAGCGCCTCACCTTTGAATACGTCCTGCTTGGCGGCGTCAACGACGACCCATCCCAGGCCCGCGAAGTCGTCGACCTCATCCGTGGGCTCCGCGCCAAGGTCAACCTCATCGCTCTCAACCCCGGCCCCGAGATCCCCTACGCCATGCCCGACCCCGAGCGCGTTCTCGCCTTCCAATCCATCCTCATCGCCGCGGGAATCCCGACGTTCATCCGCCTTCCCCGCGGACGCGACATCTACGCCGCTTGCGGCCAACTCAAGCACACCACCGAACTGCTACAGTTGACATAG
>DASRAA010000078.1:0-13897 GCA_035638375.1 Binatia bacterium
GCTTCAACGATCGCCGCAGAAGTGAAGCAGCCGCAGAAGACCTATCCACGGGCCATGATCGGTGCGGTGGCGCTGGTCTCGCTAAGCTACATTATTCCCATTAGTGCTGTCGCACTCACGAAGCTAAGTCCCTCAGCCTGGGAGACGGGTTCGTGGGCTGATGTCGCGGGGCTTCTTGGTGGGCCGCTCCTACGCATTGCGCTGGTGCTCGGCGGTATGATGAGTGCGTTTGGCATGTTCAACGCGTTGGTGATGAGCTATTCGCGTCTGCCTATGGCGATGGCGCAGGACGGAATGTTGCCTCCGATTTTCAGTAAGGTCACGCAAGGTTCCGGCGCGCCCTGGTTCTCAATCCTCGTACTGGCTACAGGTTGGGGCTTGTGCCTGGGGCTCGGTTTTGAGCGGCTGGTGACCATCGACATCCTGATCTATGGCTCGTCGCTCCTGCTGGAATTTATTGCCCTCGTGGTGCTAAGGATTCGCGAGCCAAGCTTGCCGCGCCCGTTCCGCGTGCCGGGAGGCACGTTCGGAGCCGTGTTCATCGGCGTTGTCCCAATGTTGCTGCTGGCATTTTCGATTGTGCGCAGCGACCACGAGCAGATCTTGGGGATCAGCAGCCTGTTGTTTGGCACGCTGTTGATTGCCGCCGGATTCTTCGCCTATGGAATCGACCTGGTCCTGCGACCAGCACGGTCTGCGCCCCCGACTTCAGCGGAAATGGACTAATCCCACCCCACCCTTTGCCAAAAGAAGGCAAAGGATGGGGCACCCACCTATCGTGATTACTGCGGCTTTACCACCAGCAACTCTAACGTGTCGGCCAGAATCTTTCTCCGCTGTCCCGCCGGAGGCGGTGTCGGGTCGAACTGCGCGGTAACCGTGTAGACGGTGTTTGACGCCTCGTCGAGCGCCATTGTCCGCGCACCCTTTTCTGTCGGAACGTTCTGTACCAGCGAATACTTATCCGGCGAGTTCTCGTGGATCACCGTCACTACGCCATCTCCCCCGCAAGACATGAAAATTTGTTGTGTCTTCGGATTAAATGCCCCCGCATCCACTCCTGAACCTATGTCCACAGTGGTGACGAGCTTGCCCGCATCCGGATCAACCACCGCCACGATCTTGCTGGCGCATCCGGCAAACAGGCGCCGATGAGCAACATCAAATGCGAGCGCGCTGGGCTCCTCGCAGCCGGCCATCGGATAATGCTCAGCGACCGTAAGCTTGGCGGTGTCGATGCGAACGATCTCGCTGTGATCTTCGATATTCACATAAACGTTGCCCTTGCCGTCGGCGACGCCGGTTTCCGGCTTGCCGCCGAGAGGCACGGCGCCGATCACCTTTCCAGCTTTGGCATCGAACACGGTGGCATCCTGAGTCTTGGCATTGAAGGTGTAGACGCGCTTGGCTGAAGCGTCGTAGAGAATAGCATCCGGCCGCTCGCCTACTTTGACCTTGTCAAGGACACTCAGAGATTTGAGATCGAAGATGACGAGCATATTGTCGCCGCCGCTGCTGATGTAGCCCTTCCCCAGGTCGTGAGCCAGCGCCACACCATGCACGCCCTGAAGACCGGTGATGTCGCCGGTCGGTTTGAGCGTCTTTGCATCCACCGCCATCACGTGCGTTCCGCGCGTGATGAAAACACGATTGCCTTTTTCGTCATAGGTGAGGTAGTCCCATCCGCCTTCGCCTCCGAGCTTCACCCGGTCAGCGAGTTTGTAGGATTTCTGGGCAGCGGCAGGAATGGCGAGCAGCGCCGCAGCTGTTGTTAGCAATACGAGCAGTTTCTTCATAACTTCTCCTTCCATTTCTAAGAGAGATTCCCTTCTGCATGGCTCAAGTAGTAATGCACGGCCGGCGTAATGATGAGCGATAGCACGATAGAAATCGCAATCCCGCCGATGACGGCAATGGCCAGCGGCTGCAGCATCTGGGAGCCGGCGCCCAGAGCCAGGGCCAGAGGAAACATGCCTGCCGCGGCAGCCATTGCCGTCATCAGAATGGGGCGCAAGCGGCGGCGTCCGGCTTGAATCATTGCATCTTCGGGCGAATAGCCGAGCTGCCGGAATTTCTGGTCTGCGTCAAGTAGCAGGATTCCATTCTTGGCCACGATGCCAATCACCATAATCAGGCCCATGAAAGATGCGATGTTGAAGGTCGTGCGAGTAATCAGGAGTCCAAGAAATACGCCACATGTGGAGAGAATCGCCGACGACAAAATCGCGACAGGCGCGGCCAATGTCCGGAACTCAAACAGCAGCACAACAAAGACCAACAAAATCGCCAGGGCCAGAACCAGCAACAAGTCGTGGAAAGACTGCTGCTGCTCTTGATAGGTTCCGCCGTAAACCACGCGAATCGATGGCGGGAGGTGCAGACTGTCTACCACCTTCTGAACCTCGGCAATGGAGCTGCCCAGGTCGCGTCCTTCCAATCGGGCGGTAACCGCGACATCTCGCTGCAAGTTTTCCCGCCGGATTTCGGCTTGTCCGGGCAATTCTCTGATTTCAGCCAGCGCTCCCAGCGTGGCCGTATGACCTGACGCGCTGTTGAGCAAGGTGTTGCTCATGGCATCGAGCGTCGCGCGATTGCCGGCCGGAAACCGCACGCGAATGGTGTAAGGAATGTCCTGCGCAATCACAGGCGTGACCGCCGGCTCACCCTCGAGGATGGCAGTCGCATCCACGGTAACCTCCTCCGGAGTGAATCCGGCGCGCGCGGTTAATGTGGGATCGACCCGAAAAACTGTTGCCGGTCCACTGATGGTGTTCTCAATTCCGTTGCGCATATCAACCACGCCGCGAATCTTTTGGATGGCATGGCCGACTTTCGGCGCCCATTCCTCCAGTAATGCGGCATCGGGCGAGAACAATTTGATTTGCACCGGCTCCGGCGCATTCGACAGGTCGCCGATCATGTCCTGCAACACCTGAACGTACTCAACTTCCAGGCCGGGCTCTTCTTTTTCCACGCGCGCGCGCAGTTCAGATATGATCTCTTCCGCGCTGCGGTCTCGCTTATGTTTCAGCTTGACTGCAATGTCTCCCCGATTGGCTTCGGTCACTACCGCCAGCCCTAACTCCAGACCAGTGCGGCGAGAAGTGCTTTCCACTTCCGGTATTTCGCGCAGAATGTGTTCCACGTGGCTGACCATGCGGTTGGTTTCCTGCAGTGAGCTGCCGGCCGGCGATAGATAGTCCACGATGAAACCACCCTCGTCCATTTCGGGCAGCAAGTCGCTCCCCAATGAGAGGAATGCTGCAATCGCTACCGCGATAACTACAGCCGCGAAGGCGGCGATCCATTTGGGTTGCTCCAGCCCAAAGCGGAGCCAGCGCTCGTAGAAGTCGACGACATGACGAAAACGCCCGGTGAGCGCAGCATCTTCAGCTGCAATCAATTTCTCTGGGTGATTCTCGGAGAATTCGCTTTCCGGGATGCCCACTCTTTTCGGTCCGCGAACGAGGTACTGACACAACGTGGGAGTCAGTACCAGCGCCAACCCAAGCGAAGTCAGCAGCGAGGCGCCGACAGTGATCGCCAGCGCCCGGAAGAAAACGCCGGTCACTCCGGTAATCGCGATGAGGGGAAGAAAAACAACAATGGGAGTGATCGTGGACCCGATCAGCGGAACGGTGATTTCTGCCAATGCACTGTGGATGGCCTGCAGTCGTCCTTGTCCCGCTTCGCGATGGAGGCTCACATTTTCGACGACTACGATTGCGTCATCGATGAGCAACCCCACGGCCGCGGCCAATCCGCCGAGCGTCATCAGGTTGAAGCTCTGATCTAACACCTTTAGCGCAATGAACGTAATAAGCACCGTAGCCGGGATTACCAGCACCGCGACCATCGAGGTTCCCCAGTCGCGCAGAAAGAGCACCATGATGAGGGACGCTAGGAGGACGCCGATCAGGATGGCGTCGCGCACACTGTGGATGGAGTCCACCACCAGGCCAGACTGGTCGTAAAACGGCTCGAGATGAATTCCCGGTGGCAGTGATTGGCGAATGCGATCGACTTCAGCGTGAACCTCATTGGCGACAGCGACCGTGTTGCCGTCGGGCTGGCGGTTGATGCTCAGCAGTACCGAGGGCTTTCCGTTGGCGGTCACAATCGTGTACACGGGTTTCACAGCCGGCGAGACGGCCGCCACATCCGCGATCTTCACCGGCACGCCAGCCTGTGTGTACTTGATAACGACCTGCCCAAGCTGGTTGGGGTCACGCACCTGCGCATCCACCAGTCCGAGATAAAGTCGATGGTTCTGCTCCATCAGTCCGGGCGAGTCAATCAGGTTGGTGCGCTTTACCGCATCAAGGATGTCGGAGACAGTTACATTGGCGGCCAGCAGTTTCGCGGGATCAGGCGTGATGTGAAATTCCGGCTCTTGGCCTCCCTGCACGAGGACGGTCGCCACCCCGCCAAGCCGATTGAGTCTCGGCTTCAGTTCGTAGGTAGCCAGCATCCAGAGCTGGGTCTGGGGGACCGTATCGGACGTCAGGCTGTAGCCGATGATGGGAAAGCTGGCAAAGGTCAGCCGGTGTGTGCGTACCACTGCGGTTGGTGGAAGTGTGGCACGCACATTCCCTAGAGCCGCATCGACCAATTGCAGCGTGGTAACCATATCGACGTGCCAGTCGAAGAACAGATCAATCTCAGCGGATCCACGACTGGTGATGGAGCGTACCTGCTGCAGGCCGGGGACGCTGTTGACAGCCTCCTCTATAGGCCGTGTGATGGTGACCATCATCTGATCGATGGGCATCACGCCGTTATCCACGCCGATCAGCACGCGCGGAAAGTTAGTGGTTGGAAAGACAGCAATCGGAATGGTGAAAGCAAGATATGCGCCTGCGGCTACTAGTATAAGAACGAGAAAGACAATGGACTTTGCGTAACGCGCGAACCAATACCTCTGCTGGTCCTCGGGCGAAATGCGCAGGTATTCCCTGAGGGATTGCAATTGCTCGCGCATTAGTCTTTGTCTTTGTCTCCGGAAGGTTTCTCGGCCGCGGGTTCTTCCGCAGGGGTGGCTTGTGCGATCTTCACCCTGGTCTTGTCCGGCAGCGCGTATGAGCCATTGACGATTACCGTTTCGTTACCGGTAAGGCCCTTAGTAATCTGGACGGAGTTGCCCTCACGGATGCCGGTCTCCACTTCCTTCTGCTCAGCTTTGTCGTTCTCAATCACCATCACGGTCGTAGCGCCTTCCGGCGACTTCAAGATGGCTGAAGCGGGAACGACGATTGCGTCATTCACGCTTTGGGCCACCATCTCGAGTGTCACCGATGAGCCGGGGCGAAGGCGTCTGTCGGCGTTTGCTGCCTCAACCCAAACCTCCACTGTGGTGCTGTTGGGATCGAGTGCCGGACTGACCAGGGTTACCTTCCCCTCCGCTTCGACATCCCCCGGCCCTTTCATTGTTGCGGTATTGCCAGGTTTGAGTTGCGCTGCTTGGTCCTGCGGGATATGTGCTTTCGCGATGACCGACGACGTGTCCATTACGGTCAGCATCGGCACCCCCGGGGGAGGAGTCTCGCCGGGATAGGTGGGCCGATCGGTCACCACTCCGTTGATGGGACTGCGAATCTCGGAGTAGCCGAGCTGGGCCGCCGCGCCTTCGTACTTTCCTTTAGCCGACGTGAGCTGGCCCTCGGCTGACTTCAGCTGCTGCTTCTTGCCTGCCGACTGTAGAGCAGCCATGTGCATGGACGCGATCTCGTACTGTGACTTTGCCTGCGTCAATGCGACGATGGATGCATCATAGTCTTTCCTGGGGAGCGCGCCCTCGTCGTAAAGCTTCTTGCGGCTGTCGTAGATCTTTTGCGCCGCGTCCAGATTTTCTTTCGCCGCTTTGAGGTCATATTCCGCTTTCTGCCACTCTTCCGGCAGCGCCGACGTGGTCTCGATCTGGTAAGCCGCTTCGGCTTGATTGTAGGAACCTTTGGTTTCGGTCGCGGCGGCTGCAAGATCGCGATTTTCGATTACTGCCAGAAGTTGGCCTGCATGCACCCGACTGCCGCGGTTGACGTAGAACTCCTTGACCGGGGCAACGATCTTCGGGGTGATTGCCGCCTGGTTCTTGGGATACAACACGGCTTCGGTGCCGATGATCTGCCGAATCGGTCGTTTCTCCACTTTAGCGGCTTGAACGGTGACTTCCGGTCCGCCTTCCTCTTCCTTCTTGGAGCATGAGGTCAACAGACCACATGCCACAACAGCGGACACGGCTAATATGGCGATGCTGCGACGGGGCTTCATCAAAACGCCCCCGTCAGCGTCTGCAGATTGGCTAACGCGAGATGGTAACGTGCTTGACCGTCGTGGTAATTGTTGCCCGCTGCTGTCAGGGTGTTCTGCGCATCGACTACTTCCAGAGCGCTCGCTTCTCCAGCCTGGTAGCGCAGATTCGTCAGTCTCAAACTCTGCTCAGCCATCTCTGTCGATTGCTTCAGTAGCTGCAAATGCTCATATGCGGTTTGTGCCTCGCTGTAAAAATTCTGCAGATCGGCAATCGCCTGCCTCTGCGCGGCGCTTAACTCCACTTGCGCCTGATGGCGCTGCAACTCGGCTTGCCGCACCTTGCTCTGAGTGGCGCCCCAGTTCCAGACCGGTATGTTCAGCGTTGCAGTTCCGGCGTAGCCGAGGTTCTCAAAACCGTTGCGGTCCTTGGTCGCGAACTGGTTGGCGTCGATGCCGTAAAACATATCCACGCTAAGAGATGGAAGATAGCCGGCGCGCGCGACACCCACCTGCTTGTTGGCAACCGTCAGCGTCGCGAAGGCCGCTTGTAACTCCGGGTTGTTCTTGGCTGCCATCGTTTGAAGTTCATTCATCGGAGGCAGCGCGGGCGCCGAGCTCAGGTCGTCCACCAGGGTGAAATCCAGAAAGAAATTCGGGAACAGCAGCACCGCCAACGCCAGCCTCGCCGCCTGCTCGGTGAGTTTGGCTTCATCTCGAGCGCGCCGAAGATCGTTTGCCTGGATTTGCGCTTTGATCGTGTCGGAGTGTGCTACTTCTCCGCCCTCTTCGAGCTTGCGGCTGAGTTCGAGGAAGTGTCTCCCTTCTTCATAAGCGCGTTCCGCATTCACCGTGCGTGTTTGCGCTGCCAGTAGACCGTAAAACGATTGCACCACGGTAACGACTAGCCCGCGGGAAGCAACCTGCGCACGTGCCTTGGCCAGAGCCTGGGCCGCTGCCGCTCTCTGGTAATCCAGGATCTCCGCCGCCCCGATAGTCTCATGCGCCGCCCCCTGGCTGACATACTCATGGACGCCGTTGTTGCCTATGTATCGACCGCTCGACGTTCCGTTACCTTGCGTATAAATAAAGCTATTGTTGTAAGTGACGCCGGGCAGAAGGCCAGCACGCGCCTGGTAACGGTCCTCGCGGGCGAGCCCCAGGTCGGTGATCGCGGCCTGAAATTGCCGGCTATTTACCTTGGCGCGCTCAAGTGCGTCCGCCAGCGTCAGCACCACCGGGGCCGATGGAGTACTACTAGCTGGCGTCGTAGCTGGGGCCTGCGCCGGTGCTGTGGAACAAGCCAAGAGCGCGATCGCTGCCAGATATGCATGTTTGCCGATCACGAGTTACGTCTCCCAGCAGAATGCTAACCCACACATTAATACAAGCTGAAACCAATGCTGGCCGAGTATTACAAATTGTTACGGATTTGCGCCCTGGGCGAAGGACAGAGAGATAAGGACCCTGCAAAGCACCAAACTAGCTGTTCGTTGCGACTGGCAGCGACACTACCATACGCGTGCCCTGTCCAACACTGCTCTGCGGCTCAATGGTGCCGCCGTATGCTTCAACGATTGCCTTTGAAATAGCGAGCCCGAGTCCATAGCCTCCGGTGTCGCGGGCGCGCGAAGTGTCCCCGCGATGAAAGCGTTCGAAAATATGAGGAAGCTCCGATGCGGGAATCCCCGGACCCTGGTCCCTAACTTCGACATAGCCCCGCCCATTGTTTGCTCGTACGGTCATTTTTACTGTGCCTCGGTCCGGGCTGAATCGAATGGCGTTCTCCAACAGATTCGACCACACCAGTTCAAGGTCTTCGGGATCGGCCGGCAGCTGCACGGCGCCATTCGCTATGAAGTCAATTCCGATCCCGCGTTGCTCTGCGACTGGCTGCACACGCTCCATAGCCATCTGGCATGTCATGCCTATATCCACGGGAGACAAATCCCGGCGTAGGCTTCCCGCAGCCCACTGCTCCGCACGAGCCAAGCGCAACATTGAGTGCAGCAATTTCTCCAGGCGTGACATATCCTCGAGGGCTTCTTCGAGTCCGGCCCGGTACTCTTCGGAAGTGCGCGGCCGATGTGCCAGGGTTTGCAGTGTGGATTTCAAAATCGCTACCGGGGTCTTCAGTTCATGCGCCGCATTGGCCAGAAATTCCCGCTGCTGCGTGAACGCACGATGCAATCCAGCCAGCATGGACTCCATAGCCTGGGTTAGCGGCCTCAGCTCCAAGGTTTCCTGGGCTTCCTCCGGCGGATTCAGCTCCCAATTGGCCGGCGATATAGCTGCTGCACTGGTTGCCAGCTCCGAGAGGGGACGCAGGCAGCGCCGGAGCGCCCACAGCGAAAATCCTCCTGAGATGGCCAGCAACAGAATGCTCCCAAGCAAGATGTAAGTCAGCACTTCGCGCACCGCCTGCATAATAGGCGTAATGGGAGACGCGTAGGTGACGGTTAAGTAGACGGGCGGGGTTGAGTTGTCTTCCCGGTCCAGCATAGGAATGTGCTCCAGCCGAAGCGCCCGATAGGGGACACCGTTGACCACGTAGCTGGCAATCCAGCGCTCGCTGTGCGGAGGCATCACACCGTGTTTTCCCGGCCAGTTCGGCGAGCGGGCAATCAGCTGGTGCTCGTTGGCAAAGACTTCGTACAAATCGGGCGTCGACGCATCGATCGGAGGAGGGACAAGGTCGCTCTCGAACAATAACTTGTGAGGACTCTGCTCTCCATAACGGACCAGCGCCGCAATGCTCATTGCCCGGCCGTGCAGGGCAATGTCGAAGCCGTCGCGCAGGCGGCTGCGGGTAACAAACACCGCCACGTCGATAAGGCCCACAGCCAACAAAAGCTGAGCCACCACGATCGCGATGACGAGCCGGCGTTGAATCGAAGTCTTAGCCATATCAGGCGCGCAACATATAACCCTGCCCGCGCAAGGTGTGGATCAGCTTCACGTCGCCATCTTCCAACTTGCGACGCAGCCCGGAAATGTACACCTCAATTACGTTACTGAAGCGCTCCCAGTTGAAATCATAGAGATGCTCCAGCAATTCGGTTTTCGAGACGACCGCGCCTGGCCGGTGTGCCAGGTATTCCAGCACTCGATATTCCATGGCCGTAAGCGTAACCATCTCACCCTTACGCCGTACTGTCAGCGTGGAGGTGTTGATCTCGATGTCCCCTATCTTAAGCACGGCATCGCTGTGACCCTTGCCTCGGCGGATGAGGGCCTTCGCACGCGCCAGTAATTCACCTAAGTCAAATGGTTTGGCGACGTAGTCATCCGCCCCGGCGTTCAACAGCGCGACGATGGACTCTTTCTCGTCTCTCGCAGTCAGCACCAGCACTGGGACATCGCCCCCGCCGCTGCGCAACTTCTTTACCAAGGTCAGGCCATCGATCTTTGGAATCATCAAATCGAGCAGTATCAGGTCATAGGGATTGGTCTGCGCCATGTAAAGTCCGTCTTCCCCGTCGAGCGCAACATCCACCGCATATCCGGCGCTCTCACGCAGGCTGCGAGCAATATTTTCCGCTAGCCGCCGTTCATCTTCCACAATCAGAACCCGCATGTTCTTACCTTACCGGCGACGCATAGAAACCGAGCGTCAGGAGAATTCTTACCACAACCAGTAAGCGTTCCCAGCTGAAGACGACCTTAATTCAGACCAGTCAGTTGCACCCACTTCTAGGAGAGGCCTTGTGCCCGCCATTCTGCAATTCTCAATTGTAGGACTGGCAGCAGCCAGCCGGATTTTTTGCGATTTGTGCTATCCGTCACACCCGGAGGTATACTCCGGTGCTAACATTTCCGCGATTTCAGACAAGGGCATTGAAATGGCCTCAACCGCATCGCAGGCCGGATCGCAATCTCTGGTTGACCAATTCGAAGCAGCTGCTAAAGCCGCGGCGGCGACCGTGGAAGTCGTCGACCGCTCACCCCGCGACCTGTGTGAGGCAATCCTGCGAGCCGCGGGCGACCAAGGCCGTATCCTGTTTGCTCTGCCGCAAGACCTTCCAACAGAGCTGTTCGGCGATTTCGTTCGCAACCCGCGCGTCCAGTCTGACCCCACTCCGGAAGAGTGGGTGAATTCTCCTGTGGGAGTCACCGAGGCTTTTGCGGGTGTCGCCCGCACTGGTTCGGTCTGCATCAATGTCGGCCACCAGCGCAGCGGAATGGCGAGTCTTCTCGCACCGCTGCACATCGCTGTTGTTGCCGCTGAGACCATCATGCCTCAACCACGCGATCTGTTCCGCAACGACGTGCTTGATGGCAAGGGACTGTCTCGCAGTTTCGTCTTCATAACCGGACCCAGCGCTACCGCCGACATGGGGCCGCTCGTCCGCGGCGTACACGGCCCGCGCCGGTTGCACATCATTGTGCTGAGGTGAGCATGGCAACCACGGTCGACCCGGCCGACATTCAGCCTCGGCAGGTGGCAAACAAGAGTGACAAGAAAGCGTTGCTCGATGCCATTCGCATGACGCTAGGCATACAAAGCGCCGCCATCCGGCATAATACGCAGACGTTTAATCGCAACCGTTACAGCGCCGTTGCGCGGATCGCGGACTACGAGGCGATGAAGGACCGCGCTCGCCGCACAAAAGAAGCTGCCATAGCCAATCTGCCTGAGCTGTTGCGCCAGCTGGAGGCCAGCGTTCACGCTAATGGCGGTTATTTCTTCCTCGCCCAGACTGCGGCCGATGCAAACCGGTACATCCGCGACCTCCTGGTCAAGCAACAAGTCAAGCTAGTGGTGAAGGGAAAGAGCATCACCTCGGAAGAAACCCGGCTGAACCACACTCTTGAGGGGGCAGGGATCGAGGTCGCCGAAAGCGACCTGGCCGAGTTCATCCTACAAGTTGCCGACGAGCAGCCTTCGCACATCATCGCTCCTGCTCTGCATTACTCGCGCGAGCGAATCACCGCGCTGTTCAAGCGCAAGTTCCAGACTGATTTGCCGCTGGATACAGGCGAAGAGCTGACCCGTTTCGCCCGCGAGATCCTTCGCCAGAAGTTCATCGCTGCCGACGCCGGCATCTCGGGCGCCAACCTTATCGCCGCCGACAGCGGCTCACTGATGCTGGTGGAAAGCGAAGGCAACATTCGCATGACGACGCTTCTGCCGCCCCTGCATATAGCCATCGCCGGGATCGAAAAGGTGGTTCCTTCGCGGAGTGATTTCCAGCCGTTTGTCGAGTTGCTTCCCGCCAGTGCCACAGGACAGCCGCTTACTTCATATGTCAGCATTCTTCAGCCCCCACTGGCCGCGCCTTCGTTTGCCGCTCCCGGTAAGACCGCCAAGCCGCGCGAGTTCCACATGGTTCTCATCGATAACGGTCGCTCCGCCATGCGCGAAGATTCCGTTCTACACGAAGCTCTCTATTGCATTCGTTGCAGCGCCTGCCTCAACGTGTGTGCTAATTTCGAAACTGTTGGCGGACACGCCTTCGGGGGCGAAACCTACTCCGGCGGAATCGGAGGATCATGGGAAGCAGGTACCGGAAAGCTCATGAATGCCCGGTTCAGCGAACTGTGTACCGGCTGTTCGCGATGCGTTCCGCAATGCCCAGTCCGCATCGATATCCCGTGGCTCAATCAGAACCTGCGCCAGCGCATGAACCAGGCCGACGGCAGTTCGTTCGCCAAGTCGCTCTTCGGCAGCCTCACTGGTAGCGCGCCTGAAGACCGGGTGGCGCCGCTCCAGAAGCAGTTCTTCGCCAACTACCACATCTTCGGCAAGTGGGGAACCAGGTTCGCATCCTTGGCCAACTTGTCCAACAGGAGTGGGGCATCTCGGAAAGTGCTTGAAAATACCTTCGGTGTCGACAGGCGCCGCGAGCTGAGTCCATTCCCCACGAAAACCTGGGAGCAAGTCTTCCGCGAAGAAGTTCCCCCCAAGCAGGCGACGATAGCCGAGTCAAGAATTGCGATTCTGGCCGACACCTTCACCAACTACGGAACTCCCGAGCGTGGCATGGCGGTCGTAGCCATGTTGCGCGCAGTCGGACTTGATGTTGTGCTCACGCCCTCACTGCCCGATGGCCGAGCAGCCATGTCGCAGGGCATGATCGCCACCGCCCGAGAACAGGCGCGTGCCCTGGCCGAAATGCTGCGTCCTTTCCTAGATAGCGGCAGAAAGATCGTTGTGGTCGAGCCGAGCGTGCTGGCCATGTTGCGCTTCGACAACAAGCATCTGCTGTCCGACAGCGATTTGTTCACGGCTCTGGCCAACAACAGCCTCGAACCGCTTCAGCTTTTGTGGCAGGTTGCACAAGAAAAAGGCATCGATCTCTCCCAGGTCTTCCCTGCCGCCCGCTCGCACCTTGGTTTGCGGCTCTTCTATCATTCACACTGCCAGCAACGTACTTGCAACGCGGCATCGCAAACCATCGAGGTGTTGCGCGCTTGCGGATTCGATGTTGTGACTTCCAGCGTGGAGTGCTGCGGCATGGCCGGTAGCTTCGGCTACAAGCACGAATACTACGAATTGGGCATGGCTGTCGGCGCCGATCTTTTCGACCAGGTTCGTGCCGCAGAGAATGGTTCTCCTCGCGTTCTGGTTGCCAGCGGAGTGTCCTGCCACGATCAGCTTCAGGCAGGGCTGGGCTGCTCAGTGTTGCATCCCTCCGAAGTGCTGGTAAGTACTCTACCAGCGCCAGGTGGTAATCATAGTAACTAGTCCCATCCGTTCCATATCGCATCTCGCTCCGATGCGACATGTAAGAAGTCCAGTGTTTTGTAGTAGTTTTGTAACAAGCAGCCGGTTACTGTAAATTACTTATTAGTTACGGAAGATGCATTTACAAGCGGCACTTTCAATCGCGGAATCGCAAGCGTAGTTAGGCAGTTCTGGGGGAGGGCTGCGTTTCGAAGCGCTCTGCGCTGACGCGCTTCTTGATTTTGGGTCACCGCAAGCAGCGCGATTTCGCGCCAACTTAGCCATCAATCGTTGGCTACTTATGATGCTCAGTTCGGGCCTTTGCGACCGAGT
The DNA here is from genome assembly GCA_035638375.1 of Binatia bacterium. Taxonomy (GTDB): domain Bacteria; phylum Acidobacteriota; class Terriglobia; order Terriglobales; family Acidobacteriaceae; genus DASRAA01. The sequence goes on from DASRAA010000078.1 coordinate 13,247, forward strand.
AGTCTCACGCGCATCTAACAAGAGCCGCTGGTTTAGAGGTCGAGTGATACGATGAGAATGCGCGGGACGCTGTGGGTGCGCATGCGGCACGAACTCAGGAGGGTACATGGCAAGTCAGGTAGGTCAGGCAATTATGGAAGTAACAGACGCGAATTTCGACCAGGCGGTGTTGAAGTCCGAGCAGCCCGTTCTCATTGATTTTTGGGCCGCGTGGTGCGGTCCGTGCCGTGCGCTGGCGCCCGTAGTCGACGAAGTGGCACAGAGTTATAACGGTCGGGTAAAGGTCGCGAAAATGGATGTGGACAAAAATATCGCCACTCCACAGCGCTACGGAGTACGCGGCATACCCACTCTTCTGCTTTTCAAGGGCGGCCAGGTCAAGGAGCAAATCGTCGGCTACGTCTCTCGTGACGTGATTGAGAAAGCCCTCGACAAGAACCTTTAAGGACGGCACAATGTGAGCGGGCGCAGCCATGGCTGCGCCTTTTTCATTTTGCAGCAATCTCCGCGAGCTGTCGCCGCAACTTGCGTCCTGACTGTTACAATTCGTGGCGCAATCGCGCGCTCCGGTCCCCGCGCAAAAATCGAACAACCGGCCTCCGATATTCGTATAACCATTTTGCTTTCAGTTAGATTGAGTAGCCGGGACGA